>JBFGZE010000085.1:0-13592 GCA_041586955.1 Bacteriovoracaceae bacterium | reverse complement strand
CGATATTGCTCTATACAAGCATCATAATGCTCATAAAAAGCGATAAAGTCTTCTCCGTATTTTTTCAAAACTTCTTTGAGATTTTTAACCCGCTCAAAAAATGTGATTAGTTGATGATCATCACCAAGACTTTTAGCTGGGGGTTTACGAAAAGAAGAAAGAAGCTCCATTAAAAACTTAATATCGTCTAATGACTCAGGAAGGCGCCACTGCTCATTTGCTTGAATATTATATAAAAAGTCCCTCCACTTCGCTTTTTTAGAGCTGGACTCTATAGCAGGTATGCTATGGAAAACCTTCTCTATATTTTCAAACGTGAATATTTTTGCCAATAAAGGAAAAATACTTTCTTTATCAAACTCCTGACTAACTCTCTCGCTCCATATAATTCTAAGGTCTGGATTGAGCATAACCTTATACATAATATTAAGAACATCATCTCGACTCGCCAAAATGTCTTGATACTTATTTAAAAAATCATCATCTTGGCCGGAAGTATGAGCGACAACCCAATCATCAAACAATTGTTCAATTTTCTTTTTCAGAATCACTTCATCCACAATGTCATATTCTGCTGGGCTTCCTACGAGTAGCCCCTGTTTAATCAATTTAAAACAAAAGGAGTGAATTGTTCCCACCGTAATTAACATAAAGTTATTAAAAATCATTTTCCAAAGAGCTTTGTCCTCAGTTTCCTCTAGTTCAATTTCTATTCTCTTTTTTAAACGTATTAAAATTTCGCTCGCCGCCTTTTTGGTAAATGTAATTAAAACAAGTGATGAAAGATGGACCTTAATATCGTTTTCCTCAAAAGAGGATCCTTTAAACTTCTCATTGAGAAGATAAATAATATGCTCAACGAGAACAAATGTTTTCCCTGAACCTGCCCCCGCAGTTAAAACAACGCCACCATTGTGGCAGATGGCCTTATCTTGCTCTTCATTAGGTAATCGCCTACTCATCACTTGCTCCTTTATGGCAAACAATCTCAAAATCACAATACTGGCATGCCATCTTGGAGACAGGAGATGGAAAGAAGTCTACTTCTTCAAATGCCTCATCTAAGATTACCTTAATTTGGTTTTCCCAATAGGCCTGAGTCCCAAGAGAATCTTTAAAGAAGCCTACTTTTGCCTTAACACTTTGGAGGTTCCATTGGGACTCGGGTGTTCTCGCAATAAGCAGAGACGTCTCTGGTTCACCGAGATTAAAATAGCCCATGACGCCCATAGGAAGTTTGGTATCGAGCATATGCGTATATAATGGTATCTGAACTTTTTTAAATTCCTCAACGGCCTTTTTAGTGGGGATACTGCTTTTGCTACGTTTAAAATCAACAATGCTGACACTGTCGTTAAAGTATATAACAACGTCTGCTCTTCCTCGTATTCTTTCAACAGACAACTCTTCCTCAAACGCAAAATGAGAAAAGTTTGGTAATTGTTGAATTTCTAACAAAAAGGTAACTCCATTGGAGACACGGAATTTAATTTCTAATAAATCCCTTAAATAAATCGAATCATTTAAAGCAAGCCCCTTGGAATGAACATAATCGTTAAAATAATTTGTCACGAAGGAATCTAATTCTGCCAAGTCCCTTTCTTCTTGAAAAAACAACCGGACTAAATCATGCTCTAAAGTTCCCTTGTCCATCCCACGAATAGACTCCAAGTGTGTAAATGTATTGGATTTTAATTTTAAAACTTTCTCTAAATAAAACTTCCTTTTACAATCGACATAAGTTTGTAAACTTGACGGGCTAAAGAGAAAATGAGGCGGCAGTTTAGAGTTGCTTGGGGCGATTAATGGGGAGACCTTGAGTTCTCTACGCGGTTGAGGGTTTTCTAAAGTATCTAATTTAAGATGAGTGAGGACCTCACTCCATCCGAGATCTTTCTCTTCTAATCCTTCCTCTAAAAATAAAACATTTTTCTTATTGGCCAAGAACTCAGTCATCTTAAATTTGAGAAACAAAAAGTCTATATTTTTTCCCGACATCGGCCCTACGGAAAGGAGGAATTCGATAAGCTCTTCAGAGTAATTATCCTCACCCCCTTTAAGTGGGTCGTAATCACCTTTAGCGCATAAAATATATTGATCATTTTCAAGGGGGAATGGAAGGTCCGATATTGAGACAATTTTATTTTTAATCTCTTTTGTTATCGGTTGATTGAAAGTACGTGGTAAATTCAATTCTAAAATGGAAAGGATAAGAGAAGTATCATACAAAGAAATTGTGTCGAGATCGGATGTCAGCTCAAAAGCTGTTTCAAGAACATTTTTAAATAATAGGCGAACTCTTAATAAGATTAGATCATTCTGCTTACCTTTTATCTCTTCGAGATTCCAATCAAATAACTCCCGCCATGTTTTTATTTTTTCTAATGAAACCTGCTTCCTTACTTCTTTTTTAAAGAGAATTAACTTCTTCTCAAAAATCCCCGAGTCAATTCTAAAAAATCGATCTTCAATTGGTATTTCTGCTATTTGATAAAAGTCAGGAGACTTGGTTGCTAATACAAAGTGGTGGCCTTGTTTTTTTTCCTGTAAAAAATTATGCAACGATTTATTCAGCTTCCCTTTTCCAAAATTGACAACTTTCCCGGGTTCACCATCTGGTTCATTTTCCAGTTTGATGATCTCATTTGGCTCGACCCATTTAGGCCATTCATAATCCCTGGACTCCTCATAGACCAATGTTGGAATAGGGAGGAAAACATCAACTTGTTGGGCCAATGAGTTAATTAAATCGACCTGACCGCCAGATAGACGTGAAAATCCCCAGAACATCAACGGCCGAGACTCCATTTCGGCCTGAAACCTAATTTCTTCGGTTATGCGATAGTAGGATGCTTGCTCATCCATTAAATTTCTTGTGTCTAAATAATTCCAAAACAAGCGGATAGCATTTGATAATTCTTCAGGGTACATATCAAGTACTTCTTCAATAAGGCCCAAATCGATAGAATAACTCCGAAGCTCTGTAAATACCTTGAAGGCCTGAAAAAATAAATGCTCCTTTTGGGCGCCATAAATTTTTCTCCACACTAATCCGAGTTCTAATATCAGATCCGATTTCCGTTGAACCTTAGATACTTCATCATCTTTAAATATTTTTTTAGTCAACCGTTTCATAAACTGACTGATTGTTATACTTTCTATATTTAAATCAGGATTAATCTGAACAGCAAGAGAGCGGACAGCATCTGAAAACTGTGGATTGGGGCCAATCACCAGCAGACCTTCATTCTGCTTTGAAAGCGAAAAGGGCGCCTTTAAAATATCAGATGAACTTTCGTAAAGAACAAGCTTCAACAAAGAAAACTCCAAGACAGAAGTTAATTTTCATGATAATTTTTATTATCTGTTTTGCTAATCATATGACTTTATTATGAGGATGTCATGCTACCTGAAAGCCGCCTTTATACCTTTATTGACTCACAGAGCAACCATCTCGTTTATTTTCTGGAGGGGCAAAAAATAATCGAAGACCTGGCCGTTATCCAACAACTTAAAGGAGTTAGCTTTCAATCATTTCGAGACTTCCTGATGCATGCAGTGTTTCTCAATGTTTTTATAAAGCCACAAGAGACATTGGGGATTTATATAGACTCTACTTCCCCCTATTTCCGCTTCAAACTCGAAATGAATGCAGATGGGCAATATCGCAGCCTCTTTTTACCTAATGAACTCACTGACGATATCCACAAAATTAATGGATTATGTCGCATCAGCAAGGTCCTACCAAGCCAAACTGAACCCTATAATTCAGTTGTCGAAGTGAAGGACTCTGAACTGGAAGAGATCATTGGGCAAGTCTTATCGACTTCCTACCAAGTTTCAGGTAATTTCTATCCAAGCGATAAGGTTGATCAAAACCTTTTTATTAGTAAATTACCCAAGAAAAATGTCGATCAAATTCAGGCCACCCCAGAAATCACAACGGTAGATTATATTAAAGAAAAGGCATCTTTTTTCGAGCGAACTTATCAGCGGAATATGACCGACGAAATGGCCATCGTGGCAGCGTTCAAAAAAGAAGGATTTGAATACCTTCAATCAAAAGAAATCAATTTCCAATGCCAATGCTCTCGCAACCATCTGCTCAAAGGCCTTCTTGCCGTTTTAAGAACAACAAGTATTGATCAATTATTTGGAGATGATTCGAGTATTGAAACCCGCTGTGATTATTGCAAAATGCATTACCAATTTGATAAGGAAGAAATACTCGAATTAGTCAAAGAGTGACATGATTGTTAATTTCTTTTTGGTATTTACTTTTAGCATTCGGGATAAGAGGTCAGATTCGTTAAAGATTCCGCAAAAGTTTTCACTCAGGGCGCCATAACTCCAAACAGGTGATAATAATTTACTACTTTTAAACGTAAAGTTTTTGGCACTACGATTAAGTTTGAGCCAGGTATCACCCTGTTTAGGGAATTCAAAAACATTCGCTGCGGTTGAAGATACAATGATGCTTGTCTCGCTGCTCGCAAATTCAGACCTAATCTTTTTTAATAATTGGGATAATTCAAAAAGAACTTCTTTGGCCTGTTTTAAGTTCTTATTCTGCATGGCCTCCCAATAGGAGAGGTCTCTAATGACGAAAATAAAGCGACTCGAGTCCTTAAGCAACGATGCTTGAATCGCGCTAAAGTTATCTTTGAGAGAACTTAGGCACGCCTTGCTCTTACAAGTTTGATCGCCTTGTAGAACTCCGGGCCTAGCAGTAATTTTTTTCTCAAAATGAAATCGCTCCTCCATCTTGCGACTTTGACTTCCCATCCAAAAAAGAGAAGTCTTTTCAAAAAATTTCTTTGATTGGCATGAGAGGGCCTTGCTCATAGTAAAAGCAGCACTCCGCTCTAAAACTATCGATTTGAAATCATATTGTGTTAAATAATTCCACACTGGTCGCTGATCAAAATCCTCACAGGTGCCCTTAATATTTTGATGACCAGAAACCTGACTGAGAAGTCCATTGGCCGGGCCAGGCCTTAAATCATAAATATTATAATTCCACATAAGCCCCACACAACTGCTCTCTTCTAAAACATGAGTTTTTTTCATGTCATTATATTGAAATTTTTCAAGAGCAATATGCTCAATATCTAGCCCTGGTATTTGAATCCAAATAATTTTTTTCGGAACTTTATTAAAGCGATGTTCTTTAAAGTTTAATGTATTTACCTTTGCACAGCCTAAAGTTAAGCAGGTTAATATCAACCAATAACGCATAGAATTTTCCTTACTTCGATATGAATATTAATATCATACTCTAAAAACATGATGGCGCCGCGCAAAAAAGAACCTCGCCCTCGCGCGCAACGCAGCAGGACACAACGTCGTTTAAACCCCATCCTTCAACAAATACGAGTTTTTATCATTTAATTATTCTCCTAAATCAACTATTCTATTACAAGATAAGTCGTAAAAATCTCACCTATATTAAGGAGTTGGAAAAATGGATATCAACGCCACCCGAGAAATCATGTGGAATATCCCTGATGGATTTAAAATCTCAATGTACCTGCTCATGATTGCAAGTTTTGTTTATTGTGGATGGGGTTTAAAGAAAAAGTTCCAATTTGTTTTTGGTGGTAATACCCTGGCAGGTATCAAAAATATAATGCCCAGTAATTTACAATGGTCCCAATTTTTTAAAACTATATTATTGACCGGAAAGGTTCCACGGGATAGAAGAGTGGCCGTATTCCATGGCCTCATTTTTTATGGTTTCTTTATATTATGGATTGCCACCGACCTAGTTGCTATTCATTACGACACCCCTCTTAAAATATTTAAAGGCACCACTTATATTGTGATCTCATTTCTGGCCGATATTGCGGGTATCGCTATCCTCTTAGGAATTGGTCTGGCGTATAAAAGACGCTATATCGAAAGGCCAGAATATCTTTCAGCAACAAGGCCCAATAGTGAAAAATTCATGTATTTCATGCTCATCGCTCTGGTTGTGCTGGGCTATCTAATCGAAGGGCTTCGTATTGCAGGAACGGGTATGCCCATTGGTGAGAAGTCATGGGCGCCAATTGGTTGGTTTATTGCCTCCATTATTCATTCACTTCAGCCCAGTGACAGTTCTTTGGCCCTAACTTATCGCTCCCTTTGGTTTATCCATATGGCCAATACCATGGTTTTTATTGCGAGTCTTGGCCATTCGAAATTTTCTCATATTTTACTCCTCCCAATCTCGGCCCTTATTACCCCAAAGAGAAGGGGCGCTATTCTCGCCCCCATGGACTTTGAAGATGAGACTGCTGAAACATTCGGGCTCGGTAAACTTTCAGAACTCACCCTAAAAAATAAATGGGACCTCTTAACCTGTGTTGAATGTGGGAGGTGCACCCAAGTATGCCCTGCCAATAATGCTGGCAAACCACTGGACCCTAAATTGATTATCACTAAAACAAGAGATCTTGCCGAAGCAACAGTAATGCAAGGTCAAGAAGACGCTGAAATTTGGGCAGAAAATCCTTTATTCCAATCGAATGAATTAGATGCCTGTACCACCTGCGGCGCCTGTATGGAAGAATGTCCCGCTAATATTGAACACGTCAATATTATTTTAGAGGCCAAACGTTACAAAACATTAACTCTGGGAGACATTCCCCCTGCGGCAGCTGATGCGGCCAATAAAATTAAGGTCAATGGAAACCCTTGGGGAATTTCTCAAGATGAAAGGTTTAAATGGGCGGATGGCCTTGACATTGATGTCATCACCCCAGAGAAAAAAGTCGATTATCTCTATTATGTTGGTTGTGCTGGCTCCTATGACTCTTCTAACCAGCAAGTTGTTAAAGACACCGTTATGTTATTGAAGAAGGCCGGTGTTAGCTTTGCCGTCATGGGTAAAACTGAAAAATGCAATGGTGACCCCATTCGCCGCTTTGGAGATGAGTATACCTTTTTTGAAGTCGCTATTGAAAATATCGCCAATATGAGACAATATCAATTTGATAAAGTTGTCACTCATTGCCCACATTGCCTCCACACCATTGGCAAAGAATATGCTCAATTTGACGATGGTGATTTCAACACTGTTCACCATACAGAATTACTTCATGACTTAATTCAAAGCGGTAAACTAACCCCTTCCAAAGAAGTTAAAGAAGATATGACTTTTCATGACCCATGTTATTTAGGTCGCCATCATGGCGAGTATAATGCCCCAAGAGAAATTCTTAATTCAATTCCAGGAGTGACAGTCAAGGAAATGGAAAGAACGAAAGATAAGGCGCTATGCTGTGGCATGGGCGGCGGCAATATGTGGTATGAACTTCCAGAGGGAGAGCATATGTCTAAAAAGAGATTAGAGGACGTCGCTGAAACAAACCAACCCAAGTTAGCGACGGCCTGTTCATATTGTCTTATTAACTTTAATTCATCTAAATCCCAAGTCGATCAAACCGAAAACCTTGAGATTGAGGATGTGGCAACGATTCTTGCGAAATCTATTTTATAAAACCTGGAGACCATACTATCTATTAGTATGGTCTCTATTTTTGTCAACTTCACTTTATGCTGATGGCATAGTTTCAGGTTTTTTGTCTCAATTAGAATCTCAAAATAAAAAATATGAACACTATTACTTTAAAGTTAAGCAAAAAAAACTTGCTTTAAAAAAGCTTAAAGATCTCACCCAGCTTGAGCTCTCGCCAGTCGAATATGAATCAATTCAAACCAATACTCCTGCCCGTTACTTAAATTTGCTCTCAAAAAATATCTGTACCGATATTGACCTCATGAAAAACGGACTTTTAAAGAATAGAAATGGAACTCTCAATGAGATCATTGTCGTTGGAAGCGTTGGAAATGAGAAAATAGAATTCATTACGACAATTTATAATTTTATTAGCTTTCATGAAAAAAGGGCCTGTTTTAAAAATAAAGACATGGCGCTCTTGTTTTCTCCTGAAAACCTGAAGTCTACGTTAAAAACTCTATCTGTTCCAGATGGCCAGAAACAATGCGAGGCCTTCCATCACAAAACAATTCAAGAAGGGTATCTCCCCTATCTCTGTGGAATAAGAGAATCTTTAACAAAAAATACCAATCACCCCTTTCTTAGCAAGCCGATATTAAAAAAGGAAGTTTCTAAATATCATCGATCTTTTTTAGAATATTTTTGCCAAAACCCTGATTCGAACAAAAACTTTTGTGCCAATTATATCACTGAAGGCGTATGGAAAAAGGCGCTGACTCGCGACGAATCCTTTCCTGACCTTAATTATCGTTGCTTAAATTTATACAATAAAAGCAAATTAACTACTGCGGAACTCCAAAAATGTGCGACAATGATTCAACAGAATCCAGACTATTGTGTTTTTGAAAATAACAATCGTTTCCCCCATTTAAGGCCCGGGGAAAATTGTAAAAACCTTTCAGATAATTTGTTCAAGATGAGACTTAAGCGCGATTATCAAGATTGTCCCAACAGAGTCAATAATTCGGTTTTCACCAACGTCCATCGCATTGTTCAACATTTTTCAAAAGCTAAACTGGAATACGATCAAGACCAATGCATCTTTCAAGTCCATCATTCAGTGTTCAGTCTTCTTAAAAAGCTGAAGAGAGAACAATCATGGCCTTTTACAATTTGTTATATGAGCAAGATTACCAAGGAAGAGAAATGTCACCCTTATATTCCGGGCAAAGGTAATCAAGATCCCTCCTCAGAGGAAAGCATTATTGGTAAATCTCTTTATTCTTTAATAGGAGCTCCAAGAGATACCCAATGCCTTTATATAAATCAGGATGATTACAGGCCCTACCTGCTCAAATATAAGAATGGGTGCTTTATCACATACGATAAAAATAATTGCTCCATTGAAAACTGCTCCAAAAAAATTATTTTTAATGGCAAAGAGATTAAAGGTATAAGTTTCAAAGGTGTTTCGCAATTCGACTATTTCCACAATAGCTTTAAAAACGAAAAAAATTCCTTACAAAGCCTTCTCATTGAATCTCTTAAACTTCAAAAAAAAGAAATTCTTAACCTAACGCAATTAAAATCGTTCTATCAATTACATAAGAATGGGGTCGTTCACGGTATTGCCTGCCTTGAGGATTTGATTCCTCATATTTACCAAGGCCTTAATCTCAATCAATGCACCCCGACTCCAATTATTGTAGACCATGTTATTAAGGAACCCTTTTCGTTATCAGTTCTCTTAGCAATTGATAATCTTCACTCTCCGCGAACGATTTCATGGAAGCGTCTATTTAACGCCGTTCGCAATTATAGAAATCTACATCCTCTCAAATTATGGAGTTTAAATGGTCTCTATTAAAATCATTTGTCTTTTACTTACCCCTATCTGGAGTAAAACTGATTTACCCAGATTTGCGACAAAACAATTAGTCGATAATATTCGATTTATCTCCTCCGATAGCAAAACAACCTATTACGTTGCTCCAAGAAGTGGACTCAATGTTTCCACCAATTACACTGTTCAAAATATCCTCAAAGGAACTCCTCTTGATGACTTCACTATTCATCATGCTAAGGGCAGTAAATATGTGGCCATCGCACAACAAAAGAACTTCCACCAATATTTTTCTCCCTTTAGGGAAAAAGATATTTATGTCTCTATTATCGGGTCTTTAAAAGCAACAAAAATTGATACTGGTCTTTTTCCCAAGATTCACCCCCAACTAGAGTGGCTCTCCTACCTAAAGCTTAAAGAGAATAAGATTGTTTTTTATAATTTAAAATCAGCTCAACCACTATTTAATATACCTCTTCCCAATAACTCTCCCTTAAGAATTCTTGGGGTTCAAAGGATCGTCCTTAACAATAGAAAAGTTTTATATAGCGTACGAAATGAAGAAGACTCTCCTCTTCTCAATATTTTTGACCGTGGAGACTCCAAAAATACAACATTAACCATTTATAACAAATTTCAACGTATCGAGCTGTGCGAAAACGGCACCTCCAACTTCTTAGGCCTATTTGGCCTCGATCCACAAATTAATAAAAGTCAGATATTCTCTATATCCTTTCTCAAGAATGAATTCATCGAAAAGTCACTTTATCTATCTGAGCAAAATGATCTCGGTCAAATGAAATGCAACACTGGTCAAAATGACCATCTCTATTTTATAAAAAAATATAATGATGGAGTTGATATTGCACAACTCAACATCAACAATTCTGACCTCAAGCGAATCAGTCACACAAAAAATGCTGAGAGGTTAATAAATCTTGATGGCAACCTATTGACCCAAATCGATGGAGTAGCTTACGTCATCAAAGGAATTTCCAATGTTAAAGATAGCGATAACCTTAGCAATTAGCTTCTTCACTCTTACTTCAAGGGCCGAGGGCCGACCTCTCATAGTCCTTTTAATTGAAAACTTAAAAAACAATTCTCTTATTGAACAAACGGAAATCTATCAAATCAATGAGAATTTAAAAGAATTCCCTAAAGAAAAAATTCTTCAAATTTACGAGACAGAGTTTAAACGGTCTTTTTTAAACCATTTTATTAATTTCAAAACTAATAAAGATTATATTTCTAATACGACTCCCGACTTTCTTTACCAAAAATTTGCCTCGACCAATCCTTACAATCAAGAAATCATCCGGCAAATTAACTTCGATCTCATTGAATATCCCAAAAGCTCAAAAAGTCGCATTATGCGCCCCCATCTAAACTCAATATTATTTCAACTTCATAAGACATCCCCTGCTAAAGCGAATGCTCTCTTTTTAAAAATAGGAATAGAAAGCTTTAAAAATTTTAAAATTCGTATCAAGCAATATCTCACTTATAATCAAACATTTCAAAATGACTACGAACCATTAAATTTAATGTCCTTTTTTGAAGTCCCTTCTTCAAGTAAAGACATCATCAAAGAACTTGAAATTATTGAGAGTAAGAAAAGCTCCTTACCACAACCCAGCAACGATTGGATTCCAAGCGAAAACCCAATTGACTACGCTTCAGGCGATCCAAGAACATCGAATGATGCCTCTGAGTTACCGGTCCCGACAAATGATTGGGTACTTGATTAAAGTTTATAAGATTTTTTTAACGCAATAACAATTGGCCCAACCATAGCTGGATCAAATTGCTTCCCGCGATCATATTCTAAAATTTTGATGGCCTTCTTAACTCTCTCATTCGGGGCCATTCGCAAATTTGCAGCGAGTGTATTATCAAAAATATTGGCAATGTTCACAATACGAGCAAGGCCGTAGATATCATCTCCAGAAATGCCATGAGGATAACCATTTCCACCGAATTGTTCATGATGTTGTAAAACAATAGTTTTGACATGATCATTTACATTCTCCATCTGACTAATAATCACCACGCCCTTTTCGGGGTGAAGCCTGATAGCGGATGTATATTGAGCACTCTGGGGATTTTCTAATACATTAGTCGGTATCTTAATCTTACCGTAATCATGCAAAAGAGCACCTAAATAGATATTTTCTAAGACCAGGGGACTACTATTGCCTAACACCATTCCCATAAAAACAGAAAGATTGGCGACGTTAATAGAGTGATCAGCGATGGCATCAGAAATTTTTAATAATCGAGCTAGTGCCAATTGGTTGGCCTTTTTTCCACTCACTTCACCGATAAAGTCTTCAACCTGGCTCTTAATTATTTGGACATTCTCTGATGTAAGTTCTTCTTTAGCAAAAGTCTCGTATACCTTTTCTTTAATTTTTTCACGTTTTTCGGCCAAGACCACCTGGGCCTTCTCAAGTTTTGCCTGAGCGACTATCTGGTCGACTGCTAATTGTCTTGCATTGAGAATCCAATTGGAAAAGGCTTCAAGGTCGTCTGCCTTAATAAAAATATTTTCAAGGTTTTTGCTGAGAAAGTAATTATATTTATCACCGGACAAGGCATCCCCAGCATGCTTAAATTGGATATATTTACCCGCAATATTAAGGTAAATATTCGCCGGCAAGGGACAGTCTGGCTGAAGCTTACCAATAGGTATTGGTGCATATTTTAAAAGTTTTTGATCATTGCTCATAATATTTATTGATTTTAACATATTTTCAGATGCTTAGGTCAAACATTTTTTAATCACATAGCTGTGCTAAATGCTTAATATTTTAGACCTGCTCTGATTTTTTTGTTATAAAATGGCGTAATTTGTTACGCATGATTTCATTCCGGAGATATCTATAGTGACTCTAAGCAAAAAACCCTACAAGGGCACCAGAGACTTTTTTCCCACAGAAAAACGCATTCAAAATTATATGTTTCAAATCATGAGACAGACCGCGCATGAATTTGGCTACGAACCATATAATGGACCTCTCCTGGAAGAAGTTGAGCTATACAAAGCAAAGTCGGGAGAAGAGCTCATCAATGAGCAAATTTATAGCTTCTATGATAGGGGTGAACGCTTCGTCGCGATACGACCAGAAATGACTCCGACTGCTGCCCGTATGGTTGCTCAGATTCACCGAGAAGAGGTCAAGCCCATCCGCTGGTTCTCCATCCCTAATCTTATGAGGTACGAGAGGCCGCAAAAAGGACGCTTACGTGAGCATTGGCAATTTAATGTCGATATTTTTGGCGCTCCTACCAATATGGGGGAGATCGAAATCCTCCAATTAGCGGTTAAGCTTTTGACAAACTTTGGAGCTAATCATAATCAATTTGAAATCCTCATCAATGATAGAAACTTAGTTGATTTTATCTTTCAAAATATTTTTAAAATTACCTCTGAAGAGGAGGCCTATAATCTCTATAAAATTATTGATCGCTCTAAAAAGGTCGACAAACAGGCCCTAGAGAAACTCATCGCTGAAAAGCTCCAATTTTCACAAGACCAAAGTGAAAAGTTTTTCTCTTACCTCGATATCAAAACGACAGAAGAATTATTTAAATTTGTCGAGACCAACAACGAACATCAAACAATTTGCAACTTCAAGGCCTTTATTGGCCAATTAGATGAACTCGGCCTCACCGAATTTATTAAATATGACCCTTCTATTGTTAGAGGTCTAGATTATTATACCGGTATTGTATTTGAAATTTTTGATAAAAATCCTGAAAATAGACGTGCCATTTGTGGTGGCGGAAGCTTTGCCAATCTCCTTAAGATTTTTAATGAAACGCCCTTACCGGGAGTAGGGTTTGGACTTGGAGATGTCACCTTAAAGGATTTTCTTGTCACTCATAAACTTCTTCCAGACCTTTCAAAACCAGAAAATGATATTCTCATTACTTTTCAGGAGCCTAAGGCCTGCAATATGGCCCTTATCTTGGCAAAAGCGCTTCGAGAAAAAGGACTTCGGGTTTTAACAAGTCTAGGTCCTCTTAAGTTTAAAAAGGCCTTCAGCTTTGCCGAAAAGAAAGGGGCCCAATATATTGCCTTAATTGGTGAAAATGAATTCGAGGATAACTCTGTTCAGATAAAAAACCGCAGTACACAAGAACAAAAAACTATCGAAATAAATAATATAGACGAAATAATAAAATTAATTTCAGGTGAGCTCAATGACTAATAAATTCGACGAACTTCCTAAAACGTATTCTCCTCAAGACGTTGAAGAAAAATGGTATAAACGATGGAACGAGGGTAAGTACTTTAGG
>JBFGZE010000084.1:0-14194 GCA_041586955.1 Bacteriovoracaceae bacterium | reverse complement strand
GGTGCCACCTGGGATGTTAAAAAATTTAGAACTTTTAATGAATATGGAAATGATTCAGCAAGAAAATCAATGGATGTTAGAGGAGAGTGATATGGTTGAAGAAGTACTCTCGCTTCGGGGAGCCGCCGATGAAGATTAACCTCGTCACATCTTTAACTCTATTTTGGGTATGTTTGATAGGGCCTATCGTAGGGCAAGAAGGGATGGCCAAATGGGAAAGTTTGGGCCCTTTACAAAAACAATTAGTAAAAAAGCGATTTGAAATCTTTAAGTCCCTTAGTGAGAAAGACAAAAAGGTTTTAAAAGATAATTATCGCCTCTTTCGCCAATTACCTATTCAAAAGCAGGAGCGCATTACCAAGATATGGGGACGTTTCAAAAAATTAGATAGGGCGGGTCAAGAAAAGTTTAGAAAACGATTAAAACGCTGGAAGCAGATTTCTTTAGGGGAGCGACGTAATAGGTTGAAGAAAATGAAAACTCGCATCCGTGAAAGGCGAAAAAGGCAAATTAAAAGACGGACCGTGGGAAAACAATTGCGCCGACACCAAAGGCGTAAGGAGAGAAGACTGAGACTAAGACGACCGGGACAACAATAATGAGGTATTTTTTCTATGGCATTTTCTTTGTAACAGTTCTAATGCCTTATCACTCACTACTTGCCAAGGGAGGAAGCATTGACCTTTCCATCCAACAAAATGAGGAATTTTATAAAAACTCCTCTGTTGGTGTTTCATACTATGTTAATGAACGAACTAGCCTTGGGTATTCCTACGAAGGGGTAGAAGATAGTGATGAATTCACTAGCAAAACACATACGATTAACTCCTTTTTCACGGCGAAGAGAACCTATGATTTTAATATTTCTCTTGGCCATGGGAAAGAAAGCGGTCAATTGACCTCTAATAATTTTAGTCTTTCTTATGGCATAAAAATTTCGGATTATTGGGAAGGGATTAATCGCACCCGCCTTACCCTGGGTCTTGAAATTAACCGCTACACACGGCCTAACGGTGTTGTAGGGGATGATGGTCATGACCTTGAAGATGAATATACAAAAAAGGGTTTGACTATTGGACTTAGTCAGGAAATTGGAGAATACGTGGCAATTAATGCTCATTTTACGGGTTATCGGTATTCAGATCGGGCCAATGAAGAGCAAAAATTAGACCTAGGAGAGCTAAACTTTTCAGGATATGAGGCCCAGGCCTGGTCTCTGGGAGTTGATTATTACCCTTTCTCTTGGCTGGAATTTGGATTAAGTTATGGAGTAAGCCGCAACTATGGATCACCCACTCAATACAGTGACACCACCGCAAATATTGACACATTTATTGGTAAACATTGGAGTTTCTCTCTGTCTGCGACGCAGAGTTCCCATTATTCCAATACTTATGGATTAAGTACGAGTTATTTATTTTAATCAGTAGAAGTGATGACTCGACGCGAATCTTTGATGAGAAGTGTTTAAAAATTACACCTTTTTATAAGAAAGGGATTGCGTCAGTTAAAAATATTGGTTAAATAGTTTTAATTCTTTTTTTTAGACAAGCTGAGGATTTTAAATGAAAAAAAGATCAACTATTTTTGTGACAGTTAGAGACGGTGATAATGTTCAAGGCGCTTTAAAACGCTTTAAAAGAATGTGTGAAGCATTTGGCGTTTCAAAAGAATATAGAAAAAGAAAAGACTATAAAAAGCCTTCTGTAAAATCCAAAGAAAAGCGTGAGTCCGCAGAAAAACGTCGCAAAAAAGACATGAAGAAATCGACAAGACGTTCAAAAATTTAGTTTAAGTTTTTTAAAAATTAAGAAATAAAAAAGCCGCTTTTAAAGCGGCTTTTTGTCATTAGGCCTTCTAGGCAATTGGCGATGTATATAGGGGAAGCTGAAAATAGGCAAATTAAGGTTGAGAATAAGTCAGTTAAGAATGAGTTAAGAGAGCTACAAAAAATTGTTCAAAATTTAAGTCAAAAAATGGAGAAATTTCTCCACTTTTTGACTTTATTCACAGGATATTACAGTTTATTGGGGATGAATTGTATTATTTAATTCGTGCCATTGATTGGATAATAACATTAGTCATCGGTAAATTTTGAAAGGGTCCATTTGCGCGAGTTTGCATCTTCTTAATTTTATTAACCACTGTCATGCCTTTGATGACACGGCCAAAAACACAATACCCAAAACCTGCAGTGCTGGTATTCCGGTGATCAAGAAAATTATTATCTTTGACATTGATAAAAAATTGTCCAGTCGCACTATGAGGATCTGAAGTGCGGGCCATGGCAATTGTGCCATTGGTGTTGGAGATGCGATTTGTTGCCTCGTTTTTTACAGGAGCCGCGGTTTTCTTTTTTTGCAAATTCGTTGTAAAGCCACCACCTTGAATCATGAAATTATCAATGACCCTATGAAAAATTGTGTCTTTATAAAAACCTTGATCAACATACTGAAGAAAATTTTTGACCGTTAATGGTGCTTGTTTGTCATATAATTCAAGAGTGATATCACCGTGGTTGGTTTTCATTAAAACCTTTGTTTTGGCATGGACTGGTCCAATCATCGCGAAACTGAATAAGCATAAACTAATAATAAATTTCATAAGGTCTCCTTAGCTATTAATAAGTGTAACCCCTTTGTTTTTACTTGTATTACCGCGGCGCGTTTCAATAGTGCTTGTTTTTGTGATAGGATAGCCTTTCGTTTAACTTAAGCAAGGGAGGTGCGTTTATGAAGTTTAATGATCCGTGTGAACCATTTAAGAATCTCGATCAGAAACTTCAGATGATTGGCTGGGTTCCTACCGAGGAAGAATTTACGGCCATTCGAAAAACCTACTTTCGTATCTTAGATATGGCCCCTCATCAGTCCAATATTCACCTTACTTTGTCTAGAAAAGGTAAGGCGTTAGAGGGCGTATGCACTGTTGAGTGCATTATTGGCCATGAATGTCTCACTGGGACATACGAAGCGAAGGTTCCAATCACCGTCCTTGATGAAGGTCTCGATGACCTCTTTGAAAGCATCTATCATGAACTTGATAGCTGGAGAAGAAATCGATTTCACCAGGAAGAAGCTAATTAATTGAGGCGCCTTAATTTAGGCGCCTTTTTTTAACACTAAAGTCAGAATTGTCGCGAGTGCCACAACCTCATTTGTTTCATCAGTGACTTCAACTTGCCATTTAACAATACCACGCGGTTCTTCGCCCTCTTTAGGGTCCTGACCAATCTTTTCTTTAACGGTCAGTTTTACACCAATGGTCGCACCAACATAGACGGGTTTGATAAAGCGCAATTCATCGAGGCCATAATTCGCCATCACAGGTCCACGCTTGGCCTCGACAAAAAGCCCAGCAGCAGCGGAAATAATAAAGTAACCGTGGGCCACTCGGCTTTCAAATAGAGTGCCTTCTAAAGACGTGACATCAGTATGAGCATAAAAATGATCCCAAGATAAATTGGCAAAATTGACAATATCTGCTTCAGTGATAGTTCTTTTGGCGGTGGTAAGAGTATCTCCGATTGCCAACTCTTCGAAATACTTACGAAAGGGGTGAATATCGCTTTCAGGTCGGCTCGCCCCTGGTTGATAAACACCAGTAATGGCGGTCAGCATATCGGGGTGGCCTTGAATTGCCGTGCGTTGCATATAATGGGTAACACCACGAATTCCACCCATCTCTTCTCCTCCTCCAGCTCGTCCCGGGCCGCCGTGGACTAATTGAGGTAAAGGTGAGCCATGGCCTGTACTTTCCTTGGCGCAGGCCTTATTGAGTATTAGCATACGCCCGTGGCTTGAGGCGGCTCCTATCACGATTTCACGGGCAATATTGGCGTCATTGGTGACCACTGAGCCAACTAGAGACCCTTTACCCATATGGGCCAATTCAATGGCGTCAGCGGTCGTTTTATAGGGGATGAGTGTGGTAACGGGGCCAAAGGCCTCAACATTATGAACCGCGGTTTTTTCAAATGGATTTTGGCAATAAAGAATTGTGGGCGGTAAAAAAGCACCTTTTTCTTTATCGCCACCGAGTAGCTCGTAACTTTCAGGGTGAAAGAGCAGTTCGCATTCATTTTTCAAAATTTCAATACGGTTGAGAACTTCTTGCTTTTGCTCAATACCAGCAAGTGCCCCCATTCTAACCTTCTCATTGGTGGGATCACCCATGGTGGCCTTAATTAGGCGCGCTTGCAGGGCCTTATTCACATCTTCAATGAGATTTTCTGGAACGATGGTACGACGGATAGCGGTACATTTTTGGCCGGTCTTAATTGTGATCTCTTTGGCCACTTCCTTGATGAAAAGGTCAAACTCTGCAGTGCCTGGGATGGCATCCTTACCTAGAATGCAGCAATTAAGGGAGTCCGCTTCTAAGTTAAAAGGAATATTTTTATCTAGGATATTAGGATGTGCTTTTAATTTGGCGCCAGTTGTCGCAGACCCTGTGAAAGTCACGACATCTTGGGCATCAAGGTGGTTTAGAAGGTCACCGACACCTCCGCATAATAATTGAATGGAGCCTTCCGGCAAAATTTTAGAGGCAATAATTTCTTTAACAACGGCCTCTGTCAGGTAGCAAGTAATAGTCGCCGGTTTCACGATAGCAGGGACACCGGCCAATAAGTTGACGGCGATTTTTTCAAGCATACCCCAAACAGGGAAATTAAAGGCGTTAATATGAACGGCCAACCCTCTTTTGGGAGTGAGAATATGGTGGCCAATAAAAGTACCGTTCTTTGAGAGATGCTCTGTTGCGCCTTCTGGGCAATAGGGGAGGTCAGGCATTTCTCGACGGCCCTTAGAGGAGTAATTAAAAAGGTTACCGATACCGCCTTCAATATCAATCCAGGAATCGATTTTAGTCGCACCGGTTTGATAAGAGATTTGATAAAAATGTTCTTTTTTAGATATTAAATGAAGAGCGAGCGCCTTTAAAGCACGGGCGCGCTCATGAAAAGTCATATTTCGTAGAACTGGACCGGCTTCTTCTTTGCCGTACTTGATAATGTTTTTAAAATTAAGGCCGTCTGTCGTGGCATGAGCGATGAGGTCGCCATTAACAGCATTAAAAAGGGCCTTACCCAGGCCTTGACCTTCTGTCCAATTTCCTAAAACGTAATTTTGAATTTTCATGTTGACCTCACTAAATTAAAGGGGCGGTGATTATCTCTAAACAAAAGGTGTCTGACAAAGGTTTGCGATGCGCCAGTTGGAAAAAAATAAAGGGAGATTATGTGGTGCGCAGGCACTCATTTGCTTAAGTAAAATAGGTGGGTTACCCATTTATACCAATAGCTTATGTAGTAATTGACTCATTTCCCCTTTTAAATAATTTTTATTTTAGGTATTATCGCTAATCAGGGAAAAAGGAGAGTTAATATGGACGAGTTTATTGAAGAAGAAATGACGATTGCCGAAGAACAAGACGCTGAGGGGACGAGTCTCAATTCTCATGCCTTTTTGCGACCCATAAGCGAGTTACGCCTATTACCTGTCATCTGTATTGACGTTAAACACACCATTGGTGATGCCATTGCGTTGATGCAGGATAAGAAAATTGGTTCCCTCGTAATTACAAAAAATAAAGAATTGGTAGGTATCTTTACTGAGCGCGATATTCTTATGCGTGTAATTGGTATTATTGAAGATTGGAAAAATACATCGATTGCCGAAGTCATGACTCGCGGCCCACAAACTCTAATGGAGCAAGATGAGCTAGCTTATGTTCTCAATAATATGCACCTTGGTGGTTTTCGGCATATCCCTATCGTCGATAAGAATGACATACCAGTCTCCATGGTTTCAATTAAAGATGTTGTGAATTGGATTCTCGATCAGTTTCCCAAGGAAATTGATAATCTGACAGGGGAACCATTTCGTGGCCGCCACGAGAGGGAAGGTGCCTAGTTGAGAGGACTTGCTCTCTTTAATACTAAAAATAATATTGATATGCACTAAGTATCCCATTAAGTAACCTAGAGACCAAAATAGTGACCCCCAATGCTAGAACAGACTAGCATTGGGGGTCACTATTTTGGTCTTGGGATGACCTTTTTTTGATTGCTCCATGTTTATAAAGTTTTAATCAATTAATTTTTGCAATTTCTTTAATTTCATCTTCCTAACTGTTCTTTTTATTAAATTATTTATCCTTGGATCTCATCTTGGACATCAACCTGGATCTCATCTTGAACTTCAACCTGGATCTCATCTTGTATCTCATCTTGGATCTCATCTTGGATCTCATCTTGGATCTCATCTTGGACATCAACCTGGATCTCATCTTGGATCTCATCTTGGATCTCATCTTGGATCTCATCTTGAACTTCATCTTGGATCTCATCTTGAACGTCATCGTCTATGACATCTGATTTATGGCAAACTTCCCCTGGCTGAAGGGCACTATCGGTTGAGAGAAGGTAATCATGAAATTGATGAGATTTTTCAAATCTTTTACTTGAACCTTTTTGGGCCTGTTCTTGATCGGCCTTAAGGTGACCTCTAAGGCCATTAGTACTAATACTTAAAACCATCCCTTCTGCTTTGCCAGCGGGGAAGTGGCATATAAGTACTTTTCCTTTGGCAGCTTTAAAATGTTCTTGGTGCTTTTCGGCAGATTTCGCCTCAAGTGAGTGTCCATGAATAATGTCATCAGCTTGTTTATGCTCAGAAAACATAAAGCCTGGAGTTACGTCACTGGCTTTCTCCTTTTGTTCTTTGGCCTGACAAGCTGATATGAGTAATCCTAAAAGTCCTAAATATATTATACCTTTCATGCAAGCTCCCTATATGTTTAAGCGTTTATTGAATCGGTTTCCTCTTCAATCAATTATGTCGTAAAAGGGAATTGAGAACGAGAAATTTTACAAGCTTTAAAAAAATATGGCGTAATTTTAAGCAGGTAGAAGTTTTTGTAAAAAGTAGAGATTATAAAGAGGTGCCAAATTTAAATGGCTGCGGACTCTAAGTGGCGATAAAGTGGTAGGTCATCTTTTATTGGTTTTAATGGGGAAAATCCTACAAGTTAATACTATTGGCCATACTTTTAAGTATGGCCAAAAATTTTTTGTGCAAAGAACACCCATTTTAGGCCCCTTAGAAAAGAAGAATCACCTTTCAAAATTTGAAGCTATTATTAGAAGATCGGGCTTCTCAAATCTTAAATGAGGGGTGTTCTTGATTATTAAAGGCAAGTTTTTCCTAGTTTTTATTTTAATTCATTAAATAAGTCCTTGTGACTTGAAGGGGGAGAAGATTTGATGATTTCGTGACCATTTTATTTTTTGATATGTTATTCTTATTAATAGGAAGCGCTATTATGATGACCGTAAAGGGATTCTTTTTCGCTTATATCCGGAGGCGAATAAATAGGATGCGAAATGAGTAATTTGAGGTTAAAGGTCAGCAGAAATCCCGATAGTATAAATATCGATGATGAGCTTGATCGTATGCTTCACTTAAGTACTGCAGAAAGTGATAGAGAAGCTCCGGATATTACTTTAGCAGAGAAGACGGCAAAACTCGAAGCTATTACTCCGTTTGATCCTCAATTAAAAAAAAAGGCCACCCGTAAGGTTAATAAATATTTCTATAAATTTTCAAACCATCATGAATTATTTAAAATTGGCACCTCTTTTTATATGGACTATTTAAAGGGGATGAAATCGTTTGCCCTAATTTCCAATGGACGAGAAGTTTCAACGCAAACAAGTATTTTAGGATTGGCCAGTTTTTTTGATCATAAAGAAGATATTAAAATTGGTATTATTTCGAATAATATCCAGCACGGCTCGTTTGAGGAAATTAAAAACCTGAGTCTTAAAGAAAAAATTCTGATTCGCATAGACTTGGTCATTGATATTTATAATTTTTACGATCATTTCCATTTGATCAATCTAAATGACCTGATAAGGGTCTCAGCGGATGGCGATAGGGAAGAATATGAGGAAGTATTTACTTCGTTAACAGATCATTTCGATGTGGTTTTTTGGGATATTCCTGGACTTAGAGAAATTCAACAGGAATCAGAAAAGTATTTCCCCATGATTATGTCTCTTGAAAGTTTAACAATTATTGTGTCCAAAGATGGTTCAAGTCATAAGGGCCTAGAAGAAACCCGTCATTTCTTTTTGGGTTATGGCCTCTATATGAAGGGGATTCTCGTCGAAACTCAAGATGGGCCGCCTCGAAAAACGGATGATAGCACTCCTAAGAAAAAAAACTGGTGGAATATCTTTGGCTAAAAATGTCGCCAATAAAAATGTTAAATTAGTTGATAGATTTTTTCTTTAAATGGCAGAGAAAAATAGGCCCGTGTTGATCGCGGTCAGGCAAAATATGGTACCCAAATTGAGTTGGTCCTCCCATTGGTAGACTCAGAGGAATAATTTCTGCCTGGTCCCTTTTTTGAAGCAAGCGTTCTACCACTTTATCGTTTTCAAGCGGAGAAATACTACAGGTCGAATAGAGTAAAGTCCCTCCCTCTTTAAGGGCGTCAAAAGCAGAGCAGATGAGAGTGACTTGATCCTTGCTCAATTTTTTTGTTCGACTGGGACGCCAATCATCTAGGTGCTTAGGGCTTTCTATTACATGGCGCTCAGAAGAACAGGGCGCATCTAAAAGAATATGATCAAAGGTTTGCGGAGACTCCATGCCAAACCGACCACCATCACGATTAGTGGTTTCAATAATCTGGCGGTCAGGTTGAGGGATATATGAATCAATAACCTTTTTGAGTCTTATATAGCGGTCGCGTGAACGGTCGTTGGCAATGAGTTTGCCTTGTCCCCTTAATTTATAGGCCAAGATGAGGGTTTTTCCACCGGGGGCAGCGCAAAGGTCGAGAACTGTATCGCCTGGTTTAATCGGTAATTGCTGGGCGGCCAATAATGAAGCACCATCCATTAAATAATAGGGGAAAAGGCCCACTTCATTGGCCTGTGGCCGTGGGAATTGTGGAGCTTGAACGCCCCATTTATAAAATGCTTTTCCGATTAATTGAGGGGGGTTGGGGTAATAAGGGTTAAAATGGGCGACATATGTTTTTTCACCTAGAAAGGACGATTTGAGCTCCGGCCAACGGTCTTGATAGATATCTGCGTAATATTGATCGAAGCGTTGCGCCCCAGTGATTTTCTTTTTGGCCATAAAATCTTTATAGCACCTTTTATGGAAATAATCACGCCAACTCGATCTCCTGCCATAATTTATAGGGAAACTGCCTTCCAAGGGTTTGGTAAAGGCCGATGGTAGTGATTTTAAAGGTCATAGTGCCCTTAGGAAAAGGTGAGGCCATGAATTTGCCCAGATTGCGTCGGCCACGCATTCGGCAAAGGGTCATATGGGGTATAAAAGGTTTATTATCAAAAGGAATATCGAGAATTTTTAATTGAACTCGTAAATATTCAGCGATCGCGATTAACTCGTTAGCGCCTTGATCAATCCCGGCCCATAAAACACGGGCCTTTTCCTCATCGGGGAAGGCGCCGAGTGAACCGAAGGAGAGGTCAAAGCAAGGTAGTGGAATCTTTGAAAAGTAACTTTGTAATTGATCAATATGGACTTGAGTGAGAGGACCGAGAAAGGTGAGAGTTGTATGCCATTTCGTTTTTGGTGCAATATGTTCTTTTTTTAATGGCATAAGAATTTTTGCGGTTTGTGGACCTAGGAATTTCCTAACCTCGTCAGGCATGCTGATGGCAAAGAAAAAATGGCCAGGGAGATTATCCATCGTTATTCCTTGATGCTAAGCGCTGCAGGCAATTCTTGCGTTGCAAGGCCTTTCTGAGTAATATCTTACCTAAATGAAAACGGAGGTTCCATGGAATTAGTAAAGAAAACAAATGATTATACGATCGTAAAAAAACGTTCAGGTCGCTATGGCGTTAAAAATACTGGTGGGGATTGGATGAATGGCGAAGAGAAAGTTAAGGTGCTTCTTAGTGCTGGTCTCGTCACTGCTCCAACGCCAAAGGCCGCACCAGTAGAAGAAGCTCCTGCTGAAGAATCCGCAGAATAATTGAACGGGACTTTTTTGGCCCCATGAACTTAAGTCACCAGTTATTTTTACAGTAATCTAGGCTTTTTCCGCCACTTGCGTTAGGTATAGGGCGGAGGAAGTCTATGAAGTCTTTTATATTAATAACCTTATTATCCTTTATCCTCAGCTCTTGTGGGCAAAAAGAAGACCTTGTTTACTTGCCCGAAAAGCTGCCCAAAAAAGAAGATAAAGAAGGTGAAGAAAACGATAAAATCGCACCTTTTTATCGTGAGTTTCTTTCTCTTGAATTTCCCATTTCCATTTTTGCTCTTTGTACCATTGAAGCTCAATCTGAAACCTACGAGGGCAAACGCTATATTTATTTTACACGGGCGGAAAATTTTTTGAGGGTGTATTATGTCAATGAGGATTTTGTAACAAGACCTTTGAGCATGCAGCTTAATGACAAAGAAGTCATGCGATTTTTTCTCCAAGAAAAGGGTGAGTCTGAATTTGTGGGCAATATTCATCAGGCGGTGGAGATACTTGAAGGCCAGGCCAGACCTAATCGCGGTATCATGGCACCAGAAATATTTTTCACTGAGACCAGAGTTTCAGCAAAAGTTTATTTTAAGAAGGATAAGGGGCAATTATGGATTCATAAAGAACGCTTTTTTTATGATTCGACCAACCCGCGAGCGGAAAAACCACAGCTCAATTCAGAGCGCAGTATTTCATTTAATCAATGCTATTTTCCACGATCTCTGATAGAGGAATAATTTGTCCATTAGAGAATTCGACAAGACTTGGTTGCCAATAAATCTTACGAATGGCCAGACCATTAATCAATTCCCCAGCACGGCGTTTTTTGACTGTGGACATCATCTTTAATGGAATAGGAATTAAGCCGCGAATGTGGGAACGTTTCACGCTGCGAGCAGGTACCGTAAAATGAATGCCATCTTGGTCGTCAAGCCAAGGGTCAGAGCAATCGGCAAGCCATAAACCTTTTTGATCTTCAATGACCCATGCTAAGCTGTGATTCGTGGCAAATTGCCATAGTGCCTGGGGAATTTCATCCTCTTTAAGCGTCATAAATGATGAGGGAATAGATAAAGATGGAATTATCATCGGTTCGATGTGATAAATTCTCGCTTTTTGGTGGTGACGTTTTCCTTGGAGCTCAACTTCCTCAAACCTGGGAAGAAAAGGCAAGCAAAGGTCGAGATGGCGATAGAAATCTCCATGAGATTCAACACAAATGATGGTGATCGCTCGATTTTGAGCGTATTCCATCAATTGATGGGTGAGGCGGTAAAAGAGAGGGCCTACGGGAAGGTAAAAGAAATAGACATCGGCCAGGGGAAGAGGGGCGGCCATTAGATCATATTGTTGCATCTGGGAGGAATCAAGTCCCGCCGCCTGCAGCGACTTTTGGCATAAATCCACCCGTTCTGCTACCATTTCAAGCCCAGTTATTGTGATATGAGGAAAATAGGAATTGGCAACAAAGATTGAGCGCCCAAGTCCCGCCCCACAATCGATAAAGTGACACGGGCGTTTGGCAAGAGTGTTCATTAAAAGATAAAAGTCCTCGTAGGAGGTATTGAGAGCATCCCGATGAATGGGAAAATCAGTATAGGAGCCCCGTCCCCAGTCTTTGTGGTAACTGAGGGGGGAATCGAGACCTAATGCATGATCATTGAGAGTTAATGGCACTTAATAATGCCAAGGAAATTGCTCAAAACGTTTTGGCCTTTTTTCTAAAAAGGCATCGCGCCCCTCTTGCGCCTCTTCGGTCCCATAGGCCAGACGAGTCGCTTCACCAGCAAAAATCTGCTGACCAACTAAACCATCTTCTGGCAAGTTAAAGCCAAACTTTAGCATGCGCATAGCGGTTGGTGATTTTGAATTAATAATTTTTCCCCACTCAAGGGCCAGGTCTTCAAGCTCTTCATGAGGGACAACCTTATTCGCCATTCCCATATCAAAGGCCTCTTGGGCGGAATAATCGAGCCCTAAAAAGAAAATTTCACGCGCTCGCTTTTGGCCACATTGGCTTGCTAAATAAGCTGAGCCGTAGCCTGAATCAAAGCTAGCAACATCAGGGTCTGTTTGTTTAAAAATAGCATGTTCTTTACTGGCGATAGTCATATCACAAACGACATGCAGAGAATGACCACCGCCAACTGCCCAACCAGGAACTACAGCGATGACCACTTTTGGCATAAAGCGGATCAAGCGTTGAACTTCTAGAATATGTAGACGTCCCAATTTTGCGGGGTCAACTTGTCCTTGATTATTAGTTTCGTATTTATAGCCATCTTTGCCGCGGATACGTTGATCGCCGCCAGAGCAAAAGGCCCAGCCGCCATCTTTGGCCGAGGGGCCATTTCCAGTGATTAAAACACAACCGACATCAGACCACATGCGAGCATGATCGAGAGCTTGATAGAGTTCATCGACAGTTTGTGGGCGAAAGGCGTTACGCACTTCTGGGCGGTCAAAGGCGATACGTACTGTGCCATGTTCTTTGGCACGGTGATAAGTAATGTCTTGGAAAGAAAATCCAGGGACTTCATCCCATTTATGAGGGTCAAAAATGTCTGATACCATAGGTAACCTCGTGCTATTCTTTGGCGAATTCGCCGATAATGGGATTGGTTATTTTAAGCCAATCCTTGGTTTGTAAAATAAATGATTTAGTTAAAATACCGGCATTAAAAGCAATGCGTTCATTTTCTAAAAGCGAGCGGTCGGCGTAAAAATCAAAAGGTAAAATTGGGCGGCCAAAGGGGGGCAGGGCGCCTTTTTCTACTCCGGTCAATTCCCATAATTCTTCAGTGGTGGCAAAGCGTAAGCGCTGAGAACTCAGAATTTTGCGAACCTTATTAGAGTCTACCTGCTTGGCGGCAGATAGGGTAAGGAGCCGAAAGTCTTTTTTGTCTTTGAAAAGCAGTGTTTTTCCACCAATCTCAATGGGTTCGCCTCTTTGCTGCGCAGATTCCTGGCAGGTTTGAGCGGGAGCATGATCCCTCTCTTCAAAGAAAACTTTGTTTTCCAATAAATATTGCCGAATTTTGGCCGTCAACTCACTCATGATGGCAGTACATTATCAGCTTCGTTTCGGCCCTTCAAGATAGGGAATTAGTTTTTGAAAAATCCTTTGCGTAAAGTGTTATTTATTTGTCAGATATATGGGCTTTAATGCAAATGATTCCCTTGATGGTAGGGAACCATATTGATTAAATGACATTGGTGTAAAATAGCAACTTACTCCATCTTTCACCACGTAAATGGTTCAGGGGATGGGACTAGAATACACCATAATAAAGAATATTTGCCGTAATATCACTTCCACAGCCGCCTGGCGTGCAAGTTTCAATTGGTATATCTGCCCAAGAATGGGAGCCAGTAGTACAAGGTGTATTTAGTATTTCAGGAGTTGGCTCCTCACCTTCATTAGATATATATGTAGGGACAACGCTCTTTGTGTCGTAATTTTCAAGGGCTTCTCTTATCTCTTTAATTTTTTCACTGGAACTAAAAGTAAACCCTTGAAATTTAACCTCGGGGACTGGATTCTTTGCCTCCTGGCAAACGACACTTCCACCAGTTTGAGGGCTCGTTTCACTCCAGTTTTTGTAGGTGATCCAAAGGCCCTTAAATTTGTCATAAATCGTGGCCGAGACTTTACAAAATTTCTCACCAGTACTAGATTCTGTTACAACTGTCCCACCAATATTTTGACATTGTTTTGAAGAATGTTGACCGAAAACTAAGTCGAATAGGATACACTTGCCACTGACCTCGTTAAAAGTTCCATTAACCTGCTCACAAGCTTTTTCGACATTTCCAGAGCTATCATAATAACAAGAGGTGACTTTATTGGTTGTATCAAACTGGAGGATAAGGGGAGTTTGGGTTTGGTAATATCTGGCGCCAACATAGCTATTTCGTTTCTCTCCGCGGTCTAGTCTTATTAATAATCTGGCCTCAGTATCTGTTTTTCGGTGAATAGAGAAGCCAACGACTGTTACTTTCGCACTTGTCTTGTCACTTAAGACTTGAGGGGGAACAAAAATATCGTTTCCACTTTCATCTTTGATTGAACCAATTGGTACTTCATCACCAATATTGATAGGAGGTGCATTTTTAAAAGTTTCAGTGCAGGAGGTGCGGTTGGTGACTAAGTTTGAAACCGCTT
>JBFGZE010000083.1:0-14593 GCA_041586955.1 Bacteriovoracaceae bacterium | reverse complement strand
CTCACTTGATATTTTGCTTTATGTTTTTTGGGCGGTTCCCTCTTGGAATCATGAATTGGCAGAGCGCCACCGCCTCCTCATGGATATTATTCGCCTGGCCAAGTCCATGGGAGTAAAATTCGCTTTCCCCACTCAAAGTATTTATGTCACAAATCAAGAAGATACACCCTATGACCCCTTACCTAGTGGCGACTCTTGGCAAAACTACGCCCAGGAACAAGTGAAAGATATGTTGAATAAAAAAAATGATATATCAGGGCCGCGCAGTGGCCAAAATGACTTTTAGCTGTTGCCCTATGAATCAAAAGGTTCCAAACCCTTACAAAAATGGGTGAAAGTATCATAAAACTTTAGGTCGTTATTAATACTTTCATCCATACCTCTAGTAATCACTGATTTTCTATGGCCCAACCTTGCAGGGAAAACCAAAGAGACAGCGTTTCTTCACCTCTTCCCCAATATTTTTAGGAATCATATCTTCCCAGCCTTCTTCGCCCTTTTCGATCATCCCTAGCACAACTCGGGACCAAATATGAAAAACATCTTGATTAAATTGTTCAATATCTTCAACGTTTTTATGCTTAATCAGTACTTCTAAAATATCTTTCATTTTAGGTGCAAGCTCAACATCCATGGCCCGCAAAATCTCACCCTTATCATTTTGAGCTGGATAACAAAGTAATCGCGTGCGATGGCCAATCAAATCACCGATCCCCCCAAGAGCGCCACCTCCATGTTCACTATAATGTTCCTCTTTGAAGATTTCATTAAGGTTATAAAAGCCCATGACAAATGCGATTTTCTCTTTGGTACATTCAGTTAAGTAACTACCAAGCTGTCCGTAAGTTTCATAATTACTAATAAGAACGGGTTTACCCAAAAGGGCCAAGAGGTCGACACGTGCGAGAAAGTCCTCGCTATCAACGACACCACTTCTTTGCTTAAGTTTATTCATACTGATTTCGGGTAAGACCAAGATATTATCTTGCTCCTCAGCTGGTAAACTCAATTTAAATTGCGCCGTTCCCTTTTCAAGCATATCCATATTAACCAAAGTTGGAGGTCGATAGGACCCACGGGAGATGACAATATTTTTACGGTAAAGGGCATCCTTCGCCTGATCAGGTTGTCCTTTCTCATCAAAAAAGATGGCATGGCAAAATTCTTGATTCACTAATTCCAAACTCCAAAGACGGCTATCGACCCCTTGGAAAGCTGGTCCGGATACCTCAATGGTATCAATCTCCATCCTTTCAGCAGATAAATGCTCCATCAAGGATTCAATAAATAGAGATCGATCGTGCGGATAATTATAACAAGCATAAAGAAGATTAACCCCGACAACACCCAAGGCCTCTTGTTGTTGAAGATTAGCGTGATCTTTCATTCGAACATGAATGACAACTTGGCTCGGGCCGGCCATCGGTTTATGTTGAAAACGAACCCCCATCCAGCCGTGACAATCACCTGTGCCGCGAAAACTTTTGGCCGCAACAGTATCCGCGAAAACGAAAAAACTGGTATCATGACCTCGGCCTTCAACTAAACGTTCACATAATTGTTCATATTCGCGAAAGAGCATAGTGCGCAAACGCTGTAGACTCACATAACGCCCAGACTTGCCGTAAATCACATCACTAATAGTCATATCGTAGGCCGACATACTTTTCGCAATAGTCCCAGCAGCACCACCGGCACGAAAAAAGTACCGGGCAACTTCCTGCCCTGCTCCAATTTCCGCAAAAGTACCGTAAATTTTATCATTTAAATTAATTTCCAACGCTTTTTGCGTTGAGTTAAGCATAGTTGTTTTTGTCATACTAAACCTAAGATCCTGTAATTATGCTAGTAAATTAATTCTATTATACTAGGTTATTGAAAATTCGTCATGTCCTCTGTGCTAATTTAGCGCTCAATTGCCCCATAAAGAAGGCAGAGGTGATAATTAGCAAGTTCAGTAAATTCAATTTAACTAGCTAGAACTAGGTTAATAAACACTCTGCTGTCAATATTTTGCCGAAGATCTCCGATAACTAAAAAGATAGGTTATAATTAAAATAGCAGGCCGAAACGCCTTATAGAAGGGGGACTTATGACATATCAATCGCCAATATTCAGTATTACTTTGGGATTGGGGCTTCTTCTTTTAGGGATTACTATTCGTCGCTACTACCAGGGCCTTAAGGATAAAAGAGTCAAAGTTCCGGTTCGCGTGCGAGATCCTAGGAAGTACCGTTCAAAATAAAAATAATCGACTAGGGGTCCTCATGAGGGCCTTTTTTTTGACCCTTGATACCAACAACTCCTGACTCAATAATTGTTTGCCTGAATCATTTTTGCGACTCCGCCGAAGCGATTCACCAACTTTTTGGATTTATTTTTTAAGCCATTTGGCCGCAGCTTCAGCAAAGTAAGTGAGAATCATATCGGCCCCTGCGCGCTTAAAGCTCATCAAAATTTCGAGGGCGACTTTTTCTTCATCTAACCAGCCATTGGCGGCAGCGGCCTTGACCATGGCATATTCTCCACTGACATTATAAACCGCCAGCGGCAAAGTGGTGGTCTCTCGCATTTCCTTGAGTATGTCTAAATAAGGAAGCCCTGGCTTAACCATTAAAATATCAGCGCCCTCTTGCTCATCGAGATAAAGTTCACGAATGGCCTCTCGACTATTAGCGGGATTCATCTGATAAGTTTTTTTATCACCCATTTTTGGTTCTGACTCAAGAGCATCCCGAAATGGGCCATAAAAGGCCGAAGCGTATTTTGCCGTATAGCTCATGATCACAACATGATGAAGGCCAGCGTGATCAAGCGCCTGACGGATATAGGCCACCCGGCCATCCATCATATCACTTGGGCCAATGATATCAGCACCGGCCTGTGCCTGGTTGACCGCCATTTCAGCAAGAATAGGCAACGTTTCATCATTCAATATCAGCCCGCGCTCCTTATCAACCAATCCATCATGCCCATCATTGGAATAGGGATCCATCGCGACATCTGTCATCACCAACATATTGGGTGTTTGCTTTTTGATAGCACGGACCGCCTGGCATAAAATATTATTAGAATTAGTCGACTCAGAAGCACGTTCGTCCTTTAAAGAATCAGGCAAGGCCGGAAATAGACTGACCGCGGGAATTCCCAAGTCACTTAATTTAGCAACCTTTTTTAATAATAAATCCAAAGTGAATCGATATTGCCCGGGCATAGAGGCGATTTCTTCGCGTTTATTCTCCCCTTCCATAACAAAGAGAGGAGCAATGAGATCTTTAACTGTTAAATTATTTTCTTGAACTAAATCTCGCATATTAGCGTCAACACGGTTTCTTCGCGGTCGAATAATCATAATAGTCCCATTTGTTTTTTTGTTTGAAAGCCCAAAGCAAAGAGCGAAATTTGCTTAAGCATGCTAGCAATACCGTTGGTACGATTCATTGATAAATGTTCACGCAACCCAATAGTGTCAAGAAAATCAGGTCTGGTCGCCAAAATGTCTTCTGGACTATTGTCCGAGTAAACCTTCAGCAAGAGAGCAATAATTCCTTTTACGATGGCGGCATCAGAGTCAGCAGTAAAAACTATCCTACCATCTTTCCACTCGGCCCATAACCAAAGTTGCGATTGACAGCCCCGAACCTTATTGTCTTCCGTTTTGAAGGCCTCATCCATAGGGTCTAATGTTTTACCTAATTGAATGACATATCGATAGCGATCCTCCCACTCTTTAAATTGAGAGAAGTCTTTTACTAAATTTTCTATTCTTTCTTTCGTTGTCATAGATACCTCACTCTTGGAATAGCATGAAAATCCTAGCTTTTCTACTCTTCGCCAACTCTTAAGCATAAGGGTTCCCTTGAAATGACTACCTTGCTCAGCTATACTGCCCCAATGGAAACCTATTTGCTTATAATGCGACACGGCGACACCGAAAACCACCCCATGAGGCCTCTCAGCGCCAAAGGCAAGGCGCAGGCCATATCAATGGCCAAGCAATTAAATCATTGGGGCATTCCCATCCAAACCATTTATCACTCCCCTATTTTGCGTGCCACTCAAACCACTCAAATATTAAGTGAGCATTTAAATTCAAGTCCAACTCTCCAACCAGAAGAGTTCCTCGCAATAGATGGTAATAGTGTGACGTGGGAAAATCATCTTATGAAGGCCGAGGGCACATCACTTTATATTTCTCATATGCCTATGATCCCTCAAATCATGGATCGTCTCTTTGACCGTCCGGAATATTTTGAGACTGCCCAATGTCAAATTATTAAAAGACAGGAAGACTTTAGTTTTGAATTAGTTCAGACGTTACTTCCCTTATAGAACATTCCAAAACGCTCGTATTGAGTATTGAAAGTTGTCGGGTCGGTCATAAACCAAAGACGCTTGCCTATTATGATCTTGAACTACACGTGAATAATTAAGAGAGCTCATAATCATTCCATCCCATGGAACAAAGGGGATGACAGTAATTAATTTAACGTCCATATGTGCCAAACCAGAAACTGCGCCATGGCCATAGAGGTAATGATTATGAGATTGTTCAGCGACTGCCAAATGCCAATGTAGCCCTGTGAAGGGTAAAATAGGCGCCTTAAGCATAAGGCGGGCATAAAGACCTTTATACTCCAGCACTTCTTTCGCGAAATGAACACCAACTCCAAAATTCTTACGCTTGCCAAAAGAGTACATACCAGCAATATATGCTTCAAGAGAATCAGCTCTCCCCTGACGATAAGTTTCTTGTCCCTTTCCAAGAGAAAACATCGGCTTGCCATCATCATAATAACGAGCTCCTATTTTAAACTGAAAGGAATCTTCGCGAGAAGATTCCAAAGCAATATGTGGCCCATAAATATGAAGCCGTTTCCATAATGTAAAACCCGGCCCAATCATAAAACCCGGTCGATTCCATATAAGTGCCCCTCGATAAAGTGCATTGGTACTAAAAGCACCCATCAGGCGAATTTTTAAAAATTGGGCGTGAAAGATTGGTGTCCAGAAGATAAATATGATGAAACAAATGATCTTCATAATTGATTAAAAAAAGACCCTTCCCTTAAGAAAACTCAGGGAAGGGTGCTTATAAAAAGAGAAAGATCGTTTAATAAACGCGATCAATCTTCTTTGATTAATGAATAAAGACAAATGGATTTAATGCCTGTCTACGAACATTGTGAGAAATTTCATCCATATTATTTTGCTTAAGATAACCCATTAAGGCACCTTCTTGTAAACGTTGCTCTTCGTAAAATGATTTGAAAAACTTTTGCCCAAAACTTTTAATAAAATCGGGAACGGTTAAAAAGCTAATACCGAGGGAGGCAAGTTCTAGGACCTGTCTCTTGCGTAAAACCTTGTTGGGAGATTGTTCATAATAACTAATGGCCGGACGGGAGTTAAAAAGGTGCTCCTTACCAATGAGGTTAATAATTACAGGCTCACCCTGATACATCCCTTTAAGAAACCCAAAATTGAGACGGTCTGTATATTGATCAAACTCCCCCCGAAATTGTCTTTTTCTCGCTAAAAGGCCACGGGCCTGTCCAAAAAAGCGCTCCACTCCGTACTTAGGCCATGTTGCTTTAATTTGTTTATTAAAAATCAAATGCTCAATTAACGAAACCCGAGACTCAAAAATAGAAGAATAAATGAGATTAATTTCATCATGACTTAAACCCAGCTCCTCTTCTTTAGCATTTTCTAAATAATGAAGAAGGTAATTATGATAAAAGTTTCGAGAATCAGAAATCATCTCTTCAGTACGAACCATAATAAAACTAATGGTATTTAAAATGGGAATTTGTCCAAACACTTTTTGCGCCAACTTAAGGCCCATCTTAACAGCTTCATGAGTTCCCTTTTTCTTCAAAAAGTATTGGCTATCATTTGGTCTGGCAAGCATAGAGGGATCAGAAATAGCGAGAAGCTCTCCTAACTTTCCTTCAAACTTATTGAGAACTTCATTAAATTGGGGGTTAGAATAAAGCTTCTCAATTTGGACAGCGCTTAAAGCTCGCAAACTTTCTTTCAATCGCTCCAACCACTCACTCATCCTACCATCTTTGTCGGCAATCTCTTCAGCAAAAAGATGGTCTATATTGCTAAAATAATCATCCCCTTTCTGCTCCATTTGAAATTGCTCTTCAAGGATCCAACCCTTGAGAGACTCCATATAACGGCGAATATTTTTACGAGGGGAATAGTTCTTGACCTTAACACTTACAAGTCGTCCTTCTGCGTCGCGAACTACCTGAAATGTGTCATGAAAACCCTCCAGTGCAAAACTGGGGAGGCAAATTAAAATTAAAGTTACAAATAAAATTGATTTTATCCGTCGAATTGGGCCCATGATTTCCTCCTGAAAAATGAATTGCTTTAATGCTCACACCATTTCATCAAGTGATCAAGACTCAGTTATTCAATGTAAGGAAAAAAAAGAAAAGGTCGGACACATTACCCGACCATTTTAGTAAAAACTCTTTTTAGTTTTATTAGGTTTAGAAGGAACTTCTTCATCGGCGGCCTTTTCCTCTGTCGCATTATACTCGCGTTCTTCAACCTCTTGCTCATCAGAAACCTCAAAGTCAGGACGCTGTTCCACATCGGCAGATTCGCTTCCTGAGTCCTCTTCCACTTTCCCTCTTTCTTCTTGGAGTTTTTTATGCCGCTCCCAATACTCCTCTTGTTCTTTCGCCCGCTTTTCTGCCACAGGGGCGAAAAAGATAGTATTGATATAGCGGCGTAAATTCATTTTATCTTCTTCATCAACACCATGAATAAGACCGAAGTATTCTTTTTTATTTTGAACTGCCTTATATGGGCGACCATCTTGCTCCATGAGGCGCACAGACATAACGACAGGAAACTCCATGCGGAAACTGCGCAGACGCAATTCATGCTCACTTTGAAAACGAATTTCCGTTTCATTAATACCAACGATAGTAATGGGAATTTTGACTGCCCCAAAACTAATAGGGTTATTTTTCGCCAAATAATAATTTTTTGGCATGAGGTCACTGACTGATAAGTGTTGGAATTTTTTTGGATTCCTTTTTTTCAATATGGCCAATTTCTTTTCAAAAAGTCCTGCTTGCTGCTGATCTTGCTTATTTTGAAAAATTGTTGCCATGCTAATCAGGGCATTGATGGTGACATTATCACGATGAGGAATCAGCAAAGGATAGCGGAATAATTTAACAAGGCTTTCTTTCGTCCATTTTTGACAACCATAGAGAACAATAATCGGTTTATAATTTTCAATAGAGTTCACAAAACCTATCAGACGACTAATAACTTCTAAATCTGTCGCTTCAGCTGCTTGAATTTCTTCTTTCCAGGAAGCAATATTTGAATCGTTGAGATCAACTTGCCCACCAGAATTCAGAGTGGTCAAAATAGGCTCCCATTGTTCGCGATCTTCGATATCCAACCCACCGTATAATTGATATGTGATCATTTGCGGGCATATACGGCCAACTTCTTTTAAATGATCACTAAACTGGGTTTGTAAACGAATGGCGAAAGGATATTCATCCAAATGCTTCCCTGTCTTTTCTTGTAAAATACCAAGATGCCGATCGATAATCAGAATCTTTGTATTTTTACTCTTGCTAAAAGAGATCTTATCAAGCACCCAATCCCGATGGGCCTTTTCGGCCTTCTTTTTTTTATACTCATACTCCCTTATTTGCTCGGCCTTACGTTCCTTGATTTTATTAAGCAAGGCCTTACGTTGGGCCCCTTGGATACTATTAGGAATTAAATCTGCATCATCCTCGTCTTCTATAGGCTCGACAAATTGAAGACCCAAATCATAGGAGTATTTATAATCGTAATAAAGATTGGAAGTTTGCATGTCCTTTACTAAAACTTGTTTGGAACCCACATTACTGCGGGGTAAATCATGAAGGAATTCGATCAACTCGCCCTTAGGCAACATTAAATTACCTTCCACATGTAATAGATCAGTCGTAATGTAGCCAATTCGAAAATCATCAATAAGATCAGACTTTTCTTCAACTGTAGCGGTGGCAAATTCTAATTGCTTGACTTTATTATCGCCAAGGGACAAACGCATAGGTTCATAGACGACGTCATGCGTTTCCCCGCATTTAACATGAATAAAGTCACAGCCGACACTGAGACAGTCACGAACAGTCTCTTTATTATCCACCAATCCAACTAATGATGTTTGCTTTAAAGTCACCTCCCGATTAATCATCGTCGCCAAACGAATATGGACATCAAGGCGCGTCGATAAATCGAGATAGATAATAATGGGACACATCTGAACAATCTTAACGAAAAGTGACTCAAATTCATGTGGATTCTTCTCAAAGAGATGAATAAACTCATGCTTAAAGTCTGGAAAATCTTTATTGATACGGCCTCTAATATCTTTTAGATAACCTACATCATTTCCAATATAAATGACCTTAGGCCTTAAATTTTCCTGCATACAACCTCTTAAAACATACTATTAAATACTATAATAACACCAAAAGGGAGGATCTTCTTAGGGAAAGAATGACCATTTTATTTAATATCATAGTATTATATAGCTAATTATATTTCAAAATCATCATAAGTCTGCCCATGTTTTTCATCATTTTCACGGGAAAAGTATTTTCGGACAAAATACTGGCCAGAGCGAATAGTTGTAATAAAACCATAATTTTCAAGTTTACGCAGAGATTGATAAACTTCTTCCATTTCTAATTTTAAAAATTGCGCCATTTCGGTATATGACATTAATTGACTAATACCATATTCCTTATAGAGATTTGGTCGGCACCATACACGGCGGTATAGATACATCAAGACAGAGATCTCCAGCCGACTTAGCTTAAAGTCAGGGAGAATTTGATCAAAAAATAAATCAGGTATATCCGAGTAGCTTGGTAGCTTTTTTTTACCATCCTCGTCTTTATGGGCCTTCCTTGGATTTCGAGGCCGGTGTCCGGCCAAAATCGATTGTATATCGACCATCAGGCACTCCTTCCCCCGCTTCCCTTCGAAGGGGTGTACATTTAAATTTTGCCATAGGATCAAAAATAAATCCAAGCGTTTTATTTAGGAAAATTTTACCTCTTTGCCCATAAACATGATTTGGTCGCCGCTTTCGGTCAACTTAACTTCTCTAAAGTCAAAATCGTTTTTCCCATAGAAATTAATATTTCTATTTGCAGGATCAGTAATAAGATGGACGCCAGGGATTTTCTCAGATTTTAAACGAGTTTCAATTTGCTTAATGAGTTGTGAACCAATTCCCCTGCCTTGTGAATTAAGGGAGCAATTAATATGAAAATGGGCCGGAAACTTTTGCCATAAATGAGAAAAATATTGTTGGCCAGGGTTAAGTTGACATTGAGATTGGAATAAGTCCATGTCGGGACAAGAGATGAGATAGCCCAATATTTCTTTGCCATCACTCGCCACCCAACACCAAGAGGCAAAAAGCTTCAAATACTGGCCACACCAATTTTGAAAGAAGGCCTCCTTTTTTTGGGATGAGGAAAAGTTTCTAACAACCGAGTTATCAAAAAAAATGCTTCGGATCTGTTCTTCATCATCAATTGTATAAAGACGAATCATAAGACCTCTTTTAAATGGCAATAAAGCTTGGCCAATCGCCGCTGTTCGGGAGGAAGATCACTCTCGATCATTTCTTGAAAGGCCTTCATTCCTGAAAATCGCCCTTGAAAAATTTCTTTTAATTCAATCCAGGTTTCGGATAAAGATGGGTTATATCTTTTGATCCGTTCTAATACTTGAATATTTGGATAAAGAGAATGGATAAAACACGAATTTAACAAAATGGCCCATGAGCTATCTGAAAAATCCTTCCATGAGGAGATCAATTCCTTAACAGGAGGACGCTTAGATAATTTTTTCAAGAGATCAAAAAAATCTTTATATTGGGTGATTAGGCCTTTTTTGCCCCCAATATAAACTTCCCAACTTTCAATTTGAGGGAGATTCAAATGATTGGCACAAAGCAAGTCAAGAATGAAATCTTCTTTTTTAAGAGGCCATGATTGATCATCACTTGGCCAGGAGAATTGAGTTAAATCAAGAAAAGAGTTTTTCTTTTGGCCCTCAGTCAATAGGCCCATTAGGCGATTCAAAAATCGATACGTGCCGGCCTTTTTTCCTTCATGCATTAAATGATGAAAACTTAATAGCTTTAGGCAGTGATCCGTTAAAGGAAAGTCGAGTGGGTCAATGATTAAGTCGAAACGCTCAGCAAAGCGGCAAAGCCGTAAAAGACGAACAGGGTCTTTAGAAAAAGAATGGGGATCACAAGGTTTTAGTTTTTTTTGCTTTAAATCTTCAAGCCCCTTAAAGGGATCAATCCATTCTAATCGGTCGCTTCTATAGCGAAGGCCAATGGCATTAATAGTAAAATCACGGCGGCGAAAACTGTCTCTAAAAGGTAAATGGGCATAAAATTCACAATGAAAATCACTATGTCCATAGGGGCCTAATCCTTCGTACCTCTCAATCCGCGGAGGAGAAAACTCCATTTCTAAACCATTCTCAAAAATTAAGCGATAAACATTGAGTGATAAACATTCCACTTGAAATGAGTTCAGTCTCTTAATTTCTTTAAATATTTTATCAAAAAATGTTGGGATAAATTGTCCATCAGTTTTTTGATAAACCAATTCAAAATCTAAATCTTTTCCAAGGTTTCCGGTCAAAACCCAATCTCTAACGGAGCCACCCACTAAAATGGGAGAGAATCCTTTGTCTTTTAAAAAGTCGAGGACTAAAAGTGCTTGCGAGTCGAGAGAATGAAAGGGGTTATCGGTCACCAATATTACTCCAAGGGATTATCACTAGAAGTCAATAAGTCGATCGTTTGTCTGATACGCATCATTTTATCCGTATCTTTATGGTAAACGACAAAGAATTTACCATTGGAAATAGTATGCGTGGAAAATGACTTAACCTGGTCCTTGTAATGAGAACGCTCAAAAACATGGCGTGGGACGACAGCAAGACCTAGACCTTGGCGCACGGCCTGCAACATATTGCCATGGGAATTAATAATAAAGCGCTTATTAATTTCCTTAGGAATAGCACCAAAGTGCTCTTTACACCATTTAAGATAAAGGCCATCGCCTTTTTCTTGAAATAAAATTGTTGGATAGCTTGATAATTCCTCGAGAGAAATATCGATGGGTAAATGAAACTCTTCCCCTTGTGGATAAACCAGGATACTCGTTTCTTCACCAATTAATTTTTTCTCACCGACATTGGGGAGAGCTTCCTCTGGTAAAATCAAGATATCTAAACGGCATTGTTCAAATTGGCGCACTAGATCCTCTTGGAAGCCAAGATTAACGACAATGGTTAGCTCTGGAAATTTTTCCGCATAATCGAGCATAGTGGAGGCCAGCCAAGATTTCCCAATTCCAGTCAAAGTACCGATACGCACTTTCCCCTTCATCGTATTTTTTTCGATTTGGATATCTTCTAGAGTATCATGCATTCGACCAATAAATTGATCGGCCATGGCGTGAAGCTTCTCACCTTCTGGGGTCAAAACTACTTTTTTGCCAGAGCGTTTAAATAATTTGACACCGACCTTATTTTCAAGGTTTTTAATCGATTGGCTAATCGCTGACTGGGTAACGTGGAGATCATTAGCGGCCTGAGAAAAGCTTTGGGCCTTGGCCACGGCCACAAGAGTCTGTAATTGCGAAGTTTCTAACATAAAAAAGCCTTTTATCTTATCATTTTCATTAGCTTAAACTTATATATTAGTTTGAACTAATAGACAAGCTTAAACTCTTATTCTCACTCATTAATGACCAATAATCAAACAAAAACAATATATTATGTTGGGCCTTGAACTCCCCTAACCCGCCAAAAATCATAAAAATGAATTCTTATTTTATAGTTCCCACAGAGAGCGACACGATAGATTATTGGCATGTGTATGGCCATCGGGTAAAATCGCACGATGTACGAATTAAGGCCTTATCAAAAAGAGTCAGTGAGCGCTGCTGTTAATTATTTTAAAAAACAAAAAGACCCTGCTGTTATTGTCTTACCTACTGGCGCAGGAAAATCTTTAGTTATCGCGGAATTAGCAAGGATTGCAAAGGGCCGGGTGTTGGTTTTGGCCCACGTCAAAGAGTTAGTGGAGCAAAATCATACTAAGTATGAAAGTTATGGTCTCAAGGCGGGCGTTTATTCGGCGGGACTTAAACGTAAAGACTTATCATCCAAAGTCATATTTGGCAGTATCCAATCAGTGGCACGCGCCAATGAGGAATTTTTCCAAGAATTTTCTTTGCTCATTGTCGATGAATGCCACCGCATCTCATCCAATGAAGAAGGTCAATATTCAAAAGTCATCGACAAATTGCGAAACGATAATCCCACGCTTTGCATCCTTGGCCTTACTGCCACACCATACCGTTTAGATACGGGTTGGATTTACGAATATCATACTAAGGGAATCTTACGTACCAGGGATAAACTTTTTTTTAAAAAATGTATTTATGAATTGCCCCTCTCCTATATGATTCGCAATCAATACCTCACGGCCCCCATCAAAATTGACGCCCCTGTTGCCTGTTATGATTTTTCAGAACTAAAAATCAAATCGGATAGTGGTCGCTTCTCGGCCAATGATATTGCCGACCTTCTGGCCGACCAAGAGCGAGTCACACCGGGAATCATCGGCCATATCATGGAAATGGCCAAAGACCGTGAAGGTGTCATGATTTTTACCTCTTCAGTCAATCACGCCAAAGAGATCATGTCATTACTCCCAGGGGAGGTTTCCGAAGTGGTTATTGGCGAAACCCATAATAGCGAAAGGGATGCTATTATCCGCCGCTTTAAGAAAAAAGAAATTAAATTCTTGGTTAACGTTTCTGTTTTAACCACGGGATTTGATGCCCCTCATGTTGATCTCATCGCCCTTTTACGGCCAACAGAATCACCTAGTCTTTACCAACAAATTATCGGTCGTGGCCTGCGCCTATCTCCAGGAAAGAAGGATTGTCTTATTCTTGATTACACGGGTGTCGGCCATAATATCTTTGCCCCCGAGGTTGGCAATACTAAACCCGATAGCGACTCAGAAGTGGTGGAAGTCCTTTGTCCAAGCTGTGGCCATCAAAATAATTTCTGGGGAAAAAAAGATGAGCAAGAGCAAATCATCGAGCATTACGGCCGCAAATGTTTTGGTGCCTATGAGGACCCTGATACTCAAGAAATTATCGCCTGCGACTACCGCTTCCGTTTTAAGCTTTGTGATCAATGTGGCGAGGAAAATGATATCGCAGCGCGGGCATGCCATTCTTGTCAGGCGGTTTTAGTCGATCCCGATAAAAAGTTACGGGAGGCCATGGCGCTTAAAGATGCTCATGTCATGCGGCCAGATACTATGCTTTTTGAAAAAGATCGCGATAAAAAAGGACAAGAACGACTAGAGGTTCGCTATTATGATTATGATGGAGAATACTTAAAAGAATATTTTTCTCTAACAAACCCCACCCAGGCCAAAGTATTTTATTATCGCTTTATCCGTATGCATAATCGTAACCCAGGCCAAGATATCATTATCAAGAGCGCAGATGAGGCAATCGCCAAACAGCACCTATTTCGTATGCCACTTTTTATTATTGCCCGCAAGAAAAAATACTTTTGGGAAATCCGGGAAAAAATATTCTAGTATTACCTTAGTTAATTATTTTAGTCCCTTAACTTTGATCTAAATCTCAAAATAAGGTACAAGAGTGGTGTTTTTTTCGTCTCACTAACCTTTATTAAAAAGGGGACGCCATGAACATCTCTAATGCCGTTAAAGTAACTGTCTACCGCTGGGCAGGCGAATGGGGGCCGTTTAAAATCACAATTCCCTGTGGCGAATGCTCACTCACCATGGATATCGTTAAAGATACTCTCCAAAATGAATTATCAGGCATTCCCTGTGAATTAGAGGAAAGAAAGTGGTTAAATGAATGGTGGAAACCTCTTCTTCACGGTGCTATCCACGCACCAATCGTTCTCGTCGAGAACAAAGTCATAGGCCAAGGTTCGGCCCTTAATCGTGGTATTCTAACTGAAAAAATTATCCAGGCCTATGCCAAGAAAAATGATATTCGAGGAAACCATATTTTCGGCAAACACAATTGTCCCCATTGCTCCAGGGCCAAGATGTATCTCACAGAAAGTGGCATTCAATACCGCTATCACGATGTGGTTAAGGAACCACGAGGCCTATATGAAATGTTATCGCGGGTCCGACCTTTCGTTGGCCCCAAGGTGCCCATTACCTTGCCCCAAATTTGGTTAGAAGGTCAATATATAGGAGGGGCCGATCAATTGGCGAAATTAATTGGCCATCAAGTAGAACCGAATAAAGATCGTGGACAATGCTCTCTTAGTCCTGGACCTTTTGGACGCGCCGTAAACCGCACCCATGATAGTCATCCCACATAAAAAAAAAGGCCTCGCTAAAAAACGAGGCCTTTATTGTATGCTTTAATTGATAACTAAATTCTAATCGTCATTAGCAAGCTTCTCTTTACGCTCGGCCATTACTTTTTCTTGAATG
>JBFGZE010000082.1:0-14928 GCA_041586955.1 Bacteriovoracaceae bacterium | reverse complement strand
GCTTTACGCTCTTCTTCCGCTTTTTTTGCTTGGAGTGCTTTACGCTCTTCTTCCGCTTTTTTTGCTTGGAGTGCTTTACGCTCTTCTTCCGCTTTCTTTGCTTGGAGTGCTTTACGCTCTTCTTCCGCTTTCTTTGCTTGGAGTGCTTTGCGCTCTTCTTCCGCTTTCTTTGCTTGGAGTGCTTTACGCTCTTCTTCCGCTTTTTTCGCTTGGAGAGCTAGACGTTCTTCTTCCGCCTTTTTTGCGGCCAAGGCAGCTTGCTGTCCATTCGTTGTCGTTTCTTGAAGCCCTTCTTTAGTGGTGCGAGTTATAATTGTTTCGCCACTATTGAGGGGGCTTTGATTATTAATTATTTGTGGTTGAACTTCATTTGTTGGTTGTTCAGCTATTTGAATAGTTTCTTCTGGAGTTTGTTCAGTGGAGTTATTTCCAATGAAGGAAATGACAGCAAAGATAATAAAAAGGCCAACGATTCCTGCACCAGCTTTGAGGTAGAAATCATTTGATGTTTGCCCTATTGTTTCTTGGGCCTTTGGTTCTTCAACGACGACGTTGGGAGTTTGAGGCGTGTCCATGACTGCTTGATAGGTTTGATTAAACAACTCGACACAAAGGGCCTGGTCAAGGTTGAGAATTTTGGCATAAGATTTTACATAGCCAAGAACATAGGCCCTATCAGGTAAGAGGTGGAATTGGTTTTGCTCTAGGGCATTAATATTGGTGGAAGAGATTTTAGTATCTTGGGCAATGACCTTAACGGAAAAGCCACGCTGCTCTCTTTCACGATTAAAGAATTCTCCAATCGTTGATGGGATACCGTCATTTTTAGCTTCCAGTCCCGTCTGCTCTTCGCTGTCGGTTGGCGCCCAATTCTCTTTTTTATTTGTCTTTGAGTTATTATTCTCTTCCATCATTAAAACGTCGCTGATTTAGTGTTCATTTTTTTAAGCACCTTGTTGGAGCGGCTTAATTCGCTCATTTTCTTGCTCGATAATTGATTATAAGGCGAAGTGGGAAACTTCTCTATAATCTCTAAAAATTTCCTCTGGGCCTCTTCGTAGCGTTGGAGATCAATTAATGTTTTACCGATATAATAATGGGCCGCAGGACTTTCGTAACATTGGCCTTTAATGGCCTCATTAAAGCTTAAAAGTGCCTTATCGTACCTAAATTTATGAGTAAAGTAGAGTCCTTTTTGGTAATGGGCGGGGCAATACTCAGGTAATTCCTTGAGGGACTTATCAAGATAACTCATCGCGCGTTTATAATTGCGCTGCTTATAAGCAATGAGAGCTAAATTATAATAGGTGCGGTATTGAGTTTTATAGGTCAAATCCTTAAGAATGCGGAGGTAGAGCTTTTCAGCATCGATGTTTTGACCGTTGCGAAAATAAAGGGATGCCAAATTATTCATGGCATCGGCATTTTTGGGATCGAGTTTAACCGCCTTTTTTAAGTGAGTAATGGCCAGGTCGTTTGCCCCGCGAAAGAAATAGGCCATGCCTAAATTATTGTGGATTTTACTGTCTTTATCATCTAGGCGGGCAGCTTCTTTCAAATTCTTGAGAGCGTCCTTATATTCTTTCCGTAATAATTCATTGGTTCCATGGACATAGTATAAATGGGCCTTGCGTTTTGCGGCCTTCATTTTTGGAGTGGTATGGCCACAGGCCATGATTAGGATTAACGTACCTAATATTAATACAGTCCTTAGCATGGAACCTCCCTCAACTTCTTTTCCATATTGTAAACGGCCAATACGGGTTTGAAAACCGACAAATGGCAAGAATACGGTGTTTTCTAACTTTTTATAAGTGTTAAATGAGTTTCAAAATGATGAGTGGAAGGAAAGAAATCAAAAAGTCGGACGGCCGCGATTTTATAGTTTCCACTTTCCACTAAAGGCCTAATGTCACGAATCATAGTGGGGGCAAAGCAGGAGATATAATCAATTCGCTTAAAGGACCTTTGCCAACGGGGGAGATCCTTCCAACCGCTACGGGGAGGATCGATGATCAAATGATCGGCCTGGTTAAAGCGAGCGGGAATTTTTTCTTCTAAATGTTCGAGTATATTGGACTTATATAGGTCGGCTTGAAGGTAAGTTTGGTGAGAGAGATAATGGCCATTTTTAAAAGGCAGAGAATCGATCACCATAGTTGGGACTTGATCGAGTCTATGAGTGAGGTTTCCCTTGCCACCAAAGAGGTCGAAAAGAGCAGGGATATTCTCCTCTCGTAATTCTTGGTGAAGCGTTTCGATTAAAAGTTGGTTCATTTGGGCATTTACTTGAGTAAAGCCGCCAGCACTATAGTGTTGATTCCAAGTTATTTGGACTTCACCATTTAATTGGTAGATTTCCACATGGCCTTTGCGAGGAGAATTGTCGGGAATTCGTTTCAGCCATTCATTATTGTGATAGAGCGCCTCTAAGTGAGGAATCAATTCCTTTTGCGGTAGTTGGCAGTTGGGGATAGGAAGGATTCTTTGATGAATTGGTTCGATGAGACCGAGTAATTTATCGGACTTATTATAGTGCAGTTGTAGGCGGTTGCGATAATGGTCCCGTTGCTCGGATTGATAAACCTGAATTTCTGGGCCTATTGGCAAAGGGGCCAAAAGGCGAGCGAGTGCCATCTTTTTAAAGTTTAATTCTTCTTCATAGGAGGTATGGAGATAATGGCATCCTTTGCATTGGGAGTAATGAGGGCATTTGGCCAACTCTCTTAAATGACTTGGTTCTTGAACCTTGATGAGAGTCGCAAATTCGACTTTGCCCTTTTTCTTATGAACCTCGGCCTGAACTTTTTCCTCGGGTAAGGTTTTAGGAATGAAAATAACGCGTCCGCTTTGTTTGGCGACGCCTTGACCTAGGGGGTCAATGTGATCGATGGTGAATTGTTCATGTTTCAATTTTCAATATCCTGCAAAGCGATTATAATTTTGGCCTTCAGTCGGCAACAACAACCCTCACTCAATTCTTGAAGGGAATAGGTAGAATATTAGTATGCCATCACTACTTCAAAAGATACCTTTTTTATTGGAATTTTTCATCAATGGTTCCTTTATTATCTTCATGTCGATGAAGACTTTTAATCGTCTCCCAGGCAATTGGGAAGGCGAAACGATAAATCAGATATTGACGTATGGCTCGTCTATTATTCCTTTAGTCCTTTTTATTAAAGTTCTGGCCGGCTTCCTCACCTCTAAAAGTATCGAAGATTATATTCGTCGTGATATTTTTTCCCTTATTTGTTTTATTCCTCTCCTCATTACCTGGGGGGACTTAGATTTTGCCTATTGGTTTTCCTCGGCCCATCTCCTGTTCTCTATTCTTTCTATTTATGATGAGGAGGCAGAGGAAAAAAGAATTTCCGGGAAAGGGGACCTCTTTCAAACGCTGAGCTTAAAGCCGGCCCAATGGGTTATGTTGACCTTTTTAGTTGTTGTTCTCTTGGGAACTTTTCTTTTAATGTTACCAGTGAGTGCCGCCAAAGGAAAAGTGATTGGTTTTGTGGATGCCTTTTTTACGGCGACTTCTGCCACTTGTGTGACCGGGCTTGGGACAAGATCATTGAGTACTGATTTTTCTATGATAGGCCAACTCGTCTGCCTCATTTTAATTCAAATTGGTGGTCTTTCTATTATGACTCTCTATTCGGTTGTCACCATTCTTTTGGGGAAATCGATGGGAATGAATTATCGAGTGATTATGCAGGATCTTCTCGATGTTTCCTCTATGGAAGATCTTTTTACTATGGTTGTGGATATTGTGAAATATACTTTTCTCATAGAATTATGGGGCGCCATTGTTTTGACCATTGCCTTTACCTTTGAAGGTTTCGATTTTGGGCAAGCGATGTATTATGGCTTTTTTCATTCGATTTCGGCCTTTTGTAACGCTGGCTTTTCACTTTTTGATACTAGTCTAGAGACTTATGCCACTAATCCTTTGATCAATTTCACCATTATGACTCTCGTTACCTTGGGAGGATTGGGTTTTATTGTCCTGCGTGAGTTGAAGGAAGTGGTGACCAAAAAGCGCACTAAAGAGCGGTTAGGTCTGCATACGAAAATTGTCCTATACACCAGTGCTGTTCTCACTCTTTCGGGTACGATCTTTATTTTCTTTGGTGAATACCTGGGCTCATTGGACCAATACTCTCTTTTTGATAAGTTTCAAATTTCATTATTTCAATCGGTGACCTTAAGAACGGCAGGGTTTAATACTCTGCCCTTAACGAACCTCAATACCTATACACTCTATTTTATGACTCTTTTTATGTTTATTGGCGGGAGTCCTGGGTCAACTGCCGGTGGGATTAAAACCACAACTTTGGCCATTTTAGCGGAGTCCATTATTGCTACTCTTAAAGGTAAAAAATCAGTGACGATTTTCCGCCGTAAAGTGCCGGGCCCTATGGTGGTTCGGGCTACCGCTCTAACCTTTATTTCAATTTTATTTACCAGCTTCTTTATTTTAGTTTTAATGAAGCTAGAACCCGAGCAGAATTTCTTGGCCATTTTCTTTGAGGTCTTATCGGCCTCGGGGACAGTTGGATTAACCTTGGGGATTACTCCATTTCTATCGATGGCAGGAAAAATTGCCCTTTCTATCCTCATGTTTATTGGCCGAATTGGCCCTTTGACCTTGATTATTGCGATAGGTCAGCAGCAGAAGGCAAGAGGAAAATTTGACTATCCAGATGGTAGGATTATGATCGGTTAGGATTTTCGCTATAATTGATAATATAAGGAATTGGGTTATATGATTGTCGCTGTTATTGGATTAGGTACTTTTGGTGCGAAAACTGCTATTCGGCTCTACGAAAAGGGAGCTGATGTGGTGGCGATCGATAAAGACGAAATTCTTGTTGAAAAACTTAAAGATCGTGTGACCCATGCTGTCGCCCTCGATGTGACCGACGAAAGATCCTTGCGCTCGGTGACCATTTCTGACGTGGATGTGGCGATTGTGGCGATTGGTGATCATATTGAACAATCGGTGATGGCGGTTGCCATGCTGCGGAAACTAGGAGTGGGCCGTGTTGTTGCTCGTGCCACTTCGGTTTTGCATGAGCATGTTCTCAAAGAAATTGGAGCTTCGGAAATTATTAAAGTGGAAGAGGAGATGGGGGAGATTATTGCCTCTAAAATTGTCGCCCCTCACGTTCTTCAGCGCTATAATTTTGCTGCTGGTTATTCTATTGTTGAATTAAAATTAGGTAAAAAGTTTGAAGGGAAAACATTGGTGGAATCAAAAATCCGCCAAAATTATTCTCTCAATATTGTGGCCTTGCAAAAAAGAGTGCCCTTTATTACTGAAGAAGGTAAGTCTGCTTTTAAAGTTGAAATTAACGATTGTCCGATGCCAATGGATATTATTGAATCTGATGACATCGTGGTTCTCGTGGGTAGCGAGAAAAACTTTAACCGTCTCTTTGCAGACCTGGCCGAAGGATAGAAAAGAGTGAATATTTCACTAAGAGGACGAGTTTCTACGAGTTTTGTGATTGCCAATTTAGTGGTGATCTCCCTCGGCTTTATCGTTTTCCATTATTTAGACTCTCTTAAGCGAGACATCGAAGATATCACTGAAAAATCAAATCGTGTCGCGCTTTTGACAGATGAAATTAGAATCTCCGCGGTCTCTATTTTAAAATATCAAAGAAAAATCTTAACCTCTAAGCCCACGCCTGAGCAGGTGGAGACCATCACCACCTTATGTGATAGTTTTACCGCGCAATTAAATGACTTAGATGCCTTTTATAAGGACTCCAATGTTAAAAAAGTGGTCACTCAGATGCTATCCTATGTGGACTCGCTTAAATTGGTTTTGTCCAAGGCAGCGCTCTTTCATAGGGATACTGTCGGTATTGCCACCATTGGGGATTTGGCCGATAAAATCCTGGAGGCCTTCTCTGAATTTCAGGAACTCCAATTTTCCCGAAGTAAAGAGCGTGATGAAAAAATAAAAAAAATCATTGAGGAAACGAAAAGAATCTTGATGATTATTTTAATCATTGTTTTTCTTTTTACGATTATTCTTGCCCTCGTTGTTCCGGGGAAAATTGCCCTGCCATTTAAGAAAATTAAAGATGCGATTCGCGAGCTACAAGATTGTAATTTTGACGTTTCCATCTATTATTCTCAAGATGATGAAATTGGTGAAATCGCCCGTGAAATGAATAAGATGATCCAGAACTTTAAGATCTTTGAAGAATTGCGCGCGGATAAAATTTCGGTCGAAAATCGCAAGTTTGATGCTCTCGCGAATATGGTGAAAAAACCTATTCTGGTCGCCAATGCAGAGGGGAATCTTAGTTATATGAATAATAAGATGTATAATCTTCTTCAGGTGCAATCAGAAGATGTCATTGGTAAGGAAATGACCGCCTCAATTATTCCGCCTCTTATTATCGAGTCTTTTGAGTTGGCGATTAAGCGCCGGTCAAAAATTGAAAATACCGAAGTCAAAATTCCACTAAAAAAAGTTGAGTCTGATGACAATGGGCAGAATCTTGAGGATTCTGAAGAAGCGCAGAGTCAAGAAGACGGCCACGCTCCAAAAGAGCTGCCAGAAGAGAAAGAACCTGAGTATATCTTCGAAGGTTACTCTAATGTTATGCCAATTCGTGGAAAAGACAGTTCCCTAGATTATTACCTTATGGTACTCTCGACGGAAGTCTTTAGTAACTAAAGATAGCAGCCTCCGTTTTAAAGGTTAGAGTACGTGAGTATCGATCAAAAATTTATTCGTAATTTTTCCATTATTGCCCATATTGACCACGGTAAGTCTACGCTTGCCGATAGACTTTTAGAGGAAACGAAGTCTATCACCTCCCGAGAGATGAAAGATCGCCTTTTAGATAATATGGATATCGAAAAGGAGAGAGGGATTACCATTAAGGCGCAAACTGTGCGCTTGGAATATAAGGCCAAAAATGGTGAAGTTTATTATTTTAATTTAATCGACACTCCTGGGCACGTCGACTTTACCTATGAAGTCAGCCGCTCTCTTGCCTCATGTGATGCCGCTCTTTTAGTGGTCGATGCCTCTCAGGGAGTTGAGGCCCAAACTTTGGCCAATGTTTATATGGCCATGGAGAACGACTTAGAGATTATACCGGTCCTTAATAAAATTGATTTACCCCACGCCGATGTTGATCGTGTGAAGCAAGAAATTGAAGATATTATTGGGATTGATGCTCTTGAAGCTGATGAAGTTTCGGCCAAAAGTGGTATCGGTGTCGCCGACCTCTTAGAAACCATTGTTCATAAAATTCCCGCCCCAACAGGTGATATAAACTCAGAGCTACAGGCCTTAATTTTTGATTCGTGGTTTGACCCTTATCAAGGTGTTGTGGTTTTAGTCAGAGTGATGAATGGTGTACTTAAGAAAAAAGAAAAAGTTTTCTTTAAGCATTCCGAGGAAGAATACGAAGTTCTCAAAATGGGGGTCAATGCCCCCTTTTTCAAAGAAGTTACTGAATTGGGTGCTGGCGAAGTTGGTATGATTATATGTGGGATCAAAACTGTTCGCGATGTTAAAATTGGCGATACCGTTGTCCACGCTAAGAAAAAAGACACACCTAACCTTGCGGGTTATGAAGAAATCAAACCGATGGTATTCTGTGGGATTTTTCCCGTTGAATCCAATGATTATGAAACGCTTAAAGAGTCTCTCGAGAAATTGGCCTTGAATGATGCCTCTTTCACGTATGAGCCAGAAACTTCTGGTGCCTTAGGGTTTGGTTTTCGTTGTGGCTTTTTAGGACTTCTTCATATGAATATTATTCAGGAGAGGTTGGAAAGAGAGTTTGAGCTCAATCTTATTTCAACAGCTCCATCAGTGCGTTATCGAGTTCTCTTAAATGATAATTCGGAAATGGAAATTTCAAACCCTTCTGAAATGCCTGAGCCGGGTGAGTATCAGGAAATTACCGAGCCGATCGTTTCCATTTCTATTCACCTACCCAATGAATATGTTGGGAATATTATCAAGCTTTGTGAAGAGCGCCGTGGCCGACAAACAGATATGAAATATATTACAGAGGACCGGGTACAGATTACTTATGACCTGCCTCTTTCTGAAATGGTTTTTGATTTCTATGATAAACTAAAGGGTATGAGTAAGGGTTATGCCTCAATGGATTACGAATTCAAGGGTTATGAGGCCTCTGATTTGGTTAAAGTTGATGTGCTACTCAATGGCGATAGTGTTGATGCTCTTTCCATTATTTGCCATAGAACCAATGCCTTTTTTAAGGGACGGGATCTTACTCAAAAGCTGCGTAAATTAATTGGTCGGCAGCAATTTGATATAGCCATCCAAGCGGCGATTGGCGCCAAGATTGTCGCCAGAGAAACCGTGAAGGCCCTACGGAAAAACGTTCTCGCTAAATGTTATGGTGGGGATATTTCACGGAAAAGAAAATTATTAGAGAAGCAAAAGGCCGGTAAAAAGCGAATGAAAATGGTGGGAGCTGTAGAAGTCCCTCAAGAAGCGTTCTTAGCGGTATTAAAAGTAGATGATTAAGGAGAGATCGCATTGCAGATTGATTTCTTTCAATTATTAGACACAATTATCAAACATTTCTCTGATGGAGAATATTACGATCTTATGTCTAAGGCCAAGGCCATTTATTTTTCCCTTACTGGGAAGGCCGATGAAGACGCACCCGATTTTGAAAACCGTATGAAGCTTTTTAATGATTGGTATATTTTCCAATTTAAAGAGACAAAAAATAGCGAAACACTCATTAAAAAGTATTTAAAAGATCATACTCTTAATGAGGAGATGGCCAAGGCCTTGGCCTCTGTTCAATTCGGCCTCTTTGATTTTCAAGGAACAAGCCTTTTGGGGAAAATGACCCTCAAAGAATATGTCACTAATAGTAAATTTTATTTGGCCAAAGATCATCCTAATATAGGCCTGATGAAAGGCGAGATATTAATTGGCCGTATTGCTCAAGTAGGAGATGAAAACTATCTCCTACCAGGCCTAACTGTTGTTCCTATGGAAGCAAAAAGTATTCTTAGAAAAGCGGTTAAAAAGATCCGCAAAGAAGAACCAGAGGGGACTGGCGAGTCTTTTCTCATGAAAGTCGAACAACTTAATAATAAATACCGGCAGTATACCCACGTCGATATTAATAAAATATTCACGTTTTAATTCTTTTTGGTAAAATTTACCCCCGAGGCTTGATTTTTCTAGAAGTCATTAAAATGGAGTAAACAGAACACTCTAAAGGAGAACTCCATGCAGTTATTATTGCGATTTGCTTCAATTGTTTTATTGATGACATTTTTGTCTTGCTCACATATTCCAGGCAATAAGAAATGTGATTCTAAAAAAGTATGCCCTCATGCCAAAGGTCAGGTAAGAGAGGGAAAGGCCTGCGATTCAAAGAAAAAGGAATGCCATGTGAAGAAAAAGGAATGCCACGTGAAGAAAAAATCGGCATGCGGTAGTTCTAGAAAAGAGGCCAGTAAAAATGGTGCTTGTCAATTAAAGAAAAAAGACTGTGGTAAAAAACCTTGTCACTTAAAGAAGAAGGCCTGTGCTGATTGTGCTAAAGGTACATGTACGAAAGAGAGTTGTAAGTTAAAAAAGAATAAGAGTTAGTGAGATAAGGCCTAGGCCCGCTTCTTCGCTTCAGTTTGAGGTGAGGAAGCGGGCCTTTTTTTATGGGCTTTTTTATAACTCAATACTTTGGAGGAAGATTTTCTTTTATCTTGAGAGGATAAAAATGAAAACTTTACCATTTTTCAAAAAAAAGGATGTCTTTTTGTGCATGGCATGGTTCAACAGTCTTTGTTGATCAATTCTTTTAATTGGAGAGTTCTATGTTAAAATTTTTCTTGTGCAGCTTTGTTGCGATCACGCTTTTTCATTCATCATTTGCTGTTGAGCTAAGTTTCTCCAAGAAAGAATTCTGTCAAAATCACCGGTCAAAATCCTATGCCCGCGACCTTCTCGCCACTAACCCAAAAGCACGTTTAGGTTTTAAAAATCAGGGTGGTCTGGTTAATGGTGGTGTCTGTTGGTGGCATTCTCGCTTGACGCGAAATGCGTCTTATCTGGCCTATTATAGTCCTAACAAGCCCTCTCCATCGGCCGAAAAAGTGGCGAAAATCGTCCACCAATTGCGCAAGGGCAACGGCCCTGTGGAAATTCCTGGGTATGATAGCTTTTCCTCTTTTACTGCTTGGAACGAAAATATTGTGCAAGAGGAGCTTGATAAGTGGCAAAAGGCCGATGGTGTTCTAAGAGCGCAATGGGCGGTTGGCCTATGGGGTGGCTCAAGTATCAGTCCTAGCAAGCTGAGAAAAAAGATGGATGAACTCTATAATTATGTGAATAAAAAGAAAAATATCGCCTATCAAGTATTACAAATTCCCGGTATTATGGCCCATGCTTGGCTGGTTGTGGGAATGGAAAAAAATGGCAATGGTTATGATTTAAAGGTTCTTGATTCCAATTTTCCTTTATCGACTTATATCGTCGAATACCAACACGGAATGTCTTATTTCACTCCCCATTATGGAGAGTATGTTCCTCGCTTAGGAAAAAAAAGAGAGGAAAGAAAATTGCGTAAAACCGTTAAAAAATTCTGTCGATAAATTGATAATTTTATAAGCATTAGGCCTTGATTTATTCAAGGCCTTTTTTTTGTCCATTCGCCATTTAAGTGATTAAAAGGTATAGTCTTTCCATGAAAATCTCATTATATGGCTTCACTCTTTTGAGAAATGGGGTGAAATACGATTATTGTTTTGAAGAATCCCTTAAAAGCTTGGCCGGTGTTTCAGAAAAGGTCTATTTGGCCTTAGGCGCGGGCGAGGATAGTACCGAAGAAAAGGTACAAGCATTGCCAAAAATTCATTCGATCCCCACTGTATGGGATGACTCTCTCCGCGAGGGCGGACTCATTCTTAGTCAGCAAACGAATATCGCCCTTGATGGGCTAAGGGCCGATCACGGGGAAAATGAAGCAGCTTGGGGTTTTTATCTACAATGTGATGAAGTTTTGCATGAAGATGATTACGAGCTGATTAAACGTGATGTGCAAAAGGCCCAGGATGAGGGGTGCGATACAATTGCCTTTCGCTATCTTCATTTTTGGCAAAGTCACCATGAAATTGCCATTAACAAAAAATGGTACCCACAAGAAATTCGCTGTGTGAAACTAAAAACATCGATTGAATCATGGGGAGATGCTCAAACATTCCGCCACCACCAAAAAGTTTATTACTCTGAGGCCCGGATTTTTCATTATGGCCATGTTAGAGAAGAAAGCTCTTACCATGAAAAAAAGCGCGATATTTTGCGTCTGTACCACGCAGATCATCGCCTTTCAAAGTATAAAAGGCGTGAACGTCGCTATGACAATCAAACCGAAACATTAACTTATTTGGGACCTCACCCGCAATTAATGCAGGAAAGAATTGAGCGTTTAGGCGAGAAGTTTCAATTTCCCATAAAAGAGCACGTTTATATCGTGGGAGAGGCAGATCATTACTCAGATCTTATTAAAAATAATATTCGTGGTGAGCAGGTCCATTGGGTTTCAACACTATCGGAAGTTCCTAAAAGAGCACGCGCTAGCGCCGTTTTATTGAATCCTAACCTTTGGCAAAAATTCCGGTACCGATCATTAGTACCGGAGAAAATGCGTTCCCCCTTGGCCCTGCCTTGGAATCCTGATTTTATCTTGACTTTAAAATTATCAGAGAAGGGGATTGGCGTTTCTTAGCGCTAAACCATTTCTTCATCAAAGTCTTTGGATTGTTCCAGGGCATTCTTTTTGCCACTCATCAGATAAGGGATGAGGCCTAATGAGTTAATAAAGACACAGCCAAGAAAGTAGAGATTAAAGAATGAGGCCCCGCCTTGAATTCCTGCCAATGAAAATAATTCATCAAAAATCATATGACCGACACCAAGTCCCGCTGGGGAAATAGGGATGGCCACAGCAATAAACCCGAGTGGAATAAAAGTGGCAATATAGGGAAAGGGGATATCGCTACCATAAAAAGGTGAGGAGAAAACGTAAAATGCGGTGATATTGCAAATTTGTAAAAAGATACTTAAGCCGACACATTTAAGGACTGCTTTCTTATCACTACCAATGGTCCAAACTTGGTTAAGAGTTTTTGTAATCTTATTACCAAGGACGGGCACCTTGCCACTTAAGGCGAGGATATGTTTTTGAATTCTTTTTGGCATAAAAAGACTGATGACAAAGGTAATCGCCCCGAGAAATAAAAGAAGATTAAAATGAATGAGATATTCCATGCGAGGGCCAAGAGCGATGGTCTCAGAATAATAAAAGACACTGCAGATACCGAGGATAATAAGAAGGCCTGCGAGTCCAATAATGCGGTCGACAAGAACAGTGGTGATCAGAAAGGTTTTACTGAGCTTTTTATCCATGTCTCGAGCATAGACCAGTTTGATCAGGTCGCCAGTTACGGCACCAGGAAGAAAGGAGTTAAAAAATAGGCCAATCCAGGTGAGTTTAATCACTTTGCCAATGGGAAGTTCTTCCTTGGAGCGGGTTTTGAGGAGAATTTTCCAACGTACGGCAGAGACTATGTCTTGAGTAAAAATAATCATGAGAGCGACGAGCCACATATAACCAGACGACATACTTTTTTCAACGAGAGAGAAATCAAGCTTTCCACTCCTAAGTAGCCAAGCGACAATAGCAGTCGCAAATGCAAATTTAAAAACAATGCGTAGCATTCAATTTCCTCCTCTTATTATTTAAAGATAATGCCTCTAGCCTGGTTTGTCTTTAAGTATTATAATGAGGAAAAATTATTGAATCGTAAAAGGGAGAAGACATGAGAGTCTCGGTGATTGGAACTGGTTATGTTGGTTTGGTAAGCGGAACGTGTTTTGCAGAAATTGGTCATCATGTCACTTGTATTGATATTGATCCTAAAAAAATCGAAATGTTAGAGCGCGGAGAATCACCAATTTTTGAACCCGGTTTATCTGACCTTTTAAAGCGGAATATTAAGGCCTCCCGTCTGATGTTCTCTACTCATTACGATTCTGTAAAAGAAGCTCAAGTTATTTTCCTCGCGGTGGGAACACCTTCTGGCGAAAATGGTGAAGCGGACTTAACTTACCTTGAGAAAGCGGCCATGAGTGTGGCAGAAAATATCGCCGATAATGCTATTGTGGTTATTAAGTCCACTGTCCCGGTCGGCACCTCAACAAGTATTAGAAACCTAATTGCAGAGCATACCGATAAAACATTTCATCTCGTCAATAACCCAGAATTTCTCAAAGAAGGCACTGCGGTAGACGATTTTATGAGACCTGACCGCGTTCTGATTGGTCACCAAAGTGAATTTGCCGCCAAGAAAATGGAAGAATTATATCGGCCTCTCGTTCGTCAGGGGAATCCTATCTATATGATGTCAAACTTATCTGCAGAGATGAGTAAGTATGCGGCCAATTGTTTTCTTGCCACAAAAATTTCTTTCATCAATGAAGTGGCCAAGCTTTGTGACTTGACTGGTGCAGACATTGAAGAAGTGAGAAAAGGGATTTCAAGTGATCGTCGTATCGGTGGTCACTTTCTCTATCCTGGCCCTGGTTATGGAGGATCTTGTTTTCCAAAGGACGTAAAGGCCCTCGTTTATACTGCTCGTGAGCATGATATGGATTTAAAAATTGTTCAGGCGACCGAAGAAGTGAATAATGCGCAAAAAACGCGTATGTATGAAAAAATGAATAAGCATTATAATGGCGATTTAAAGGGCAAAAAATTTGCTTTTTGGGGCGTTGCTTTTAAGGCCAATACGGATGATGTGCGGGAAGCGCCAGCTATTTATATGGCCAAGGCCCTCGTTCAGGCCGGTGCCGAAGTTAATTTTTACGATCCAGAAGGTGCTAACAATTACGCTCAATTAATGAAGAGTTACCCTGTTTGTGAAGGTAAGCTTCATCAGGTTGATAATATGTATGATTGCCTCAATGATTGTGATGGCATGATAACGATGACTGAATGGCGTGAATTTAAATCGCCACTTTTTGATGAAATCAAAAAACGTCTTAAAGCGCCCATCATTTTTGATGCTCGTAACCTTTATGATACCCAAGAGGTTCTTGCAGCGGGTTTTGAGTACTATGCCATTGGTAAACAAATCAAATGATTGATATTGCCGTCATTCAAATGACCTCTGCACTCGATCCAGAGATCAATCTTGGGAAAATCCGCTCTTTTTTAAAAGACATTGTGGATCAGGGGATCCGCTATGTTTTTTTGCCAGAATGTTTTTATTCAATGTCTGATGGTAGCGCTCCGACTCCTTACTTGGTTAAAGAGGGGAATGAGCATTTTGCAAAGATCTCTGCTCTGGCGCGTGAATTTGGCGTTTATCTTTTAGGTGGCTCAGTCGCTTATGATAAAGAGGGGATTGTCGTTAACCGCGCTCTTAATTTTGATCCCGAGGGCAAGCTTATTGGTTTTTACGATAAGATGCATCTTTTTTCCTGTGATATTAAAAGAGGCGAGGTCCGAAAAAAAATTGATGAGGGTGATATTTATACTCCCGGCAATGAATTGAAAGTCATTCAAGCGGGAGAATTAAAAATCGGTTTGGGGATTTGTTTTGATTTGCGGTTTTCAAAAGTAATGCAGGCCTATGTCGAACAGGGCTGTGACATTGTTACTTTTTCGTCCGCTTTTACAGTAACCACTGGTCGTGCTCATTGGCATATTCTCAATCGCGCCCGTGCTATTGAAGGGCAATGCTTTGTCATTGCTCCCGCGCAATGGGGCAAGCATAATGACCGGATTATTACCTATGGCCATTCGCTGGCGATCGATCCTTGGGGCACAGTTTTAGTGGATGGTGAAGAGGGAGAGAAGTTTGTGACGGCGCAAATCGATCTCGCGAAAATTC
>JBFGZE010000081.1:0-15116 GCA_041586955.1 Bacteriovoracaceae bacterium | reverse complement strand
TGAACAGTCAAAGATTACAACGTCGAATTTTTCCTTCAGCTCGGGAATTAGTTTATTTTTGAAAACATCTTCCCGTCTTGTTTGAGAGGAAAGCCAATTGTTTAGATCGGTCAGTCTGTAGTTTTCAGGAAGTATTTTTAGGGTTGGTAAGTCTGTGTCACACAGGCACTCATTGACTGACTCTAGCTTGTCGCAAAAGTAATCGCCCAAACCTTTCCTTTCCTTAAAGTCAGACAGTGACTCAACCTCTTGTTCGGGCAGGGCCATTATTGTGAGCGATTCTTGAATATCTAAACCGACCAAGCAAACAGATACCCCATGAAGGGCAAGAGTTCTGCCAAAGTTGAATGACGTTGTCGTTTTGAGAGTTCCGCCCTTGGCTGTGAAAAACGTAACAACCTTGGCTTCAGAAGGCTTTTTGAACTGACCAAAACGTTCCCCAATTGATGGAATGTCGTTAATTGGCCATTTTCTACGCTCAACCTGTCCGGTCTTTATTCTCGTTGCTTTTGGAATGTCGCCAGCTGTCTCAGAGGTCTGAAGTGATCTCTTGGTAAATTCACTTCTTAGGATATTAATAACCTCTGAAGGCGAATACATTCTTTCCATTGAATATCTCCTATGCGGTTTCGTGTTTAACAATATTAAAGTCTATTAAATACGAAATGTCCAAAAAAACATTACAGGTCATGAAATACGTTATTTAAGAGCGATAAATAAAATCCTTTTTTTATCGTACCTATTGCGGCGTATTGTGCGAAAGGCATGCAAAACCGCATTTAAATTCTTACAACTTGCTCCAGATTGGGCCTAGCTCTTTTTCAATTTTTCTTTTTTCGGTAATGGATGGCACAACGTGAGAATTAACAATTCTTGATAACCGCCCCTCTTGAATGCAAACTTTCTTAGATAGAGAAATCTGGGTCATCTCCCGTGAAGCAAGGGCGACACGAATTCTTCTTTTTAATAACTCATCTTCACATAGTTCTTTTTCTAGTGGGTACACTTTGTCCTTCCTCGTTAACAATGTTGTTGTTCGAGCCTAGGGCTTATGCCGTAGAATAAAAAGGGACATTTTTTTAAAAAAAATAATAAAAAAATGTCCCCTAGTTTTTACAGCTCTTCTTGTGTATCGTGGTAAGATTTTTCTGCGGCGCAGAGGCGGCGATTTCCAGCTCACAGACAGAGAGCTGTTGTGTTCTTCGATAAGCCTGTACCGGATTAGTTCGTATCATCTGGCAAGCTTAACAAAATATTTTTTATTTCGGACTCGATCATTGCTAGAGTAGCAACTGTGTGATGTGAATTATTTTCATTTTTGGCAGCTCTCTGCTTTCGTTTCCTTGTTGTTTCCACTTCAAGAACTTTTGCATTTTGATATTCTTTTAGGAAGCGATGGGCGTCTGTGGTTTCTTTCTCTTTTATTTCCATGTTGAGATGAATATTAATAGGCATTTTTTTGATGCTTGCAATGGTTCTGTTTACCTCAGCAACCGTATCATTAAAGTGTTTTAAATCAATATATAGGGAAGCATCAAAATGTGTAATAATGCACTTCTCCGCAAACGAATCATTCAAGGATGCCAAGCTCGTATAGACTTTCCTTATCCACATCAATTTTTGATTAAAAAATGGATCAGATTGACTTTCATCAAAATGAAAAAGAGAGCTATATTCATCAAGCCTTGCATTGATTTTTTTTAGATAAGCAAGGCACCGTTTTTTTGACAATGAGAACTCCTCATTTTCCTGTCGGATACGCGCGACCTCACCAAAGTCTTCGAAATTTTCAAAATAATCCTCAGTGCCTCTTTCATAGTTTAGCATTGAAATGGTTTTAAACAGCAGGTAGTGGTACTCATTATCCCAAAACTTCAAAATATCGTAAGCTTCAAATAGCAATTGCTCTAGGTTGTCGAAATAGTCCTCAGCATCTCTTTCTCTGTTTAGTCTTGATAGTTTTTTTATCAACGGGCGAAAGTCATCTTTTTCCGGAGGTCGCATATGGCCATAGGCATCCAGTAATAATTTCTCAAGATTACTAAAGTATTTCTCGTGCTCTTTTAAAGGCCTTTTCGACATGGCAAAAGAAATAACATTGTTATTCCAGATTTTCCAGCTTCACTACTTTATATTTTCTATAAGGGGAGAATAAGGACTTTTATTAAGGATGATTTCATGGAAGAGACAAAAAAAATTTCTGAATTAGAGATCTTTAGGCGCTTTTTGAGGCAAAAGCACAACGAGCACACAATCAAGGCGCTGCGAATTGACCTTAACCAGTTTGGTGAGTTTCTAAGCCAGGAAGGCATTCGCCACTTTAAAGACGTAAAAAAAGGGCACCTCAAAACCTTTTTGGCCCAGGCAAAAAAAAAGGGAGGGATGAGCGGTGGAGAGGCATCTAAAAAAACGGTTGCCAGAAAACTTGCGAGCATTAGGGACTTTTTTCAGTGGTTATCAGAAGAGTCGATAATTCCAATTAATCCCACTCTGGGTGTAAAAATTAGAAATGTTAGACCAACGCGAGAAACGACAGCTTTGTCTCAAGAGGAAGCAAAGAGATTTTTCAACGAAGTCCTAAATGGTAAAAATAAAATGCACATCGCTTTAATCTCAGTGCTTCTAACGACAGGGGTGAGGCAAGGGGAGATTGCTAACATTAAGGGTTCAGAAATCTCTTTCACGAACGGAAAAATCATAATTAAAATAAAACGCAAAGGTGGAGCGGAGTACTTTCTCCCCCTACGTGACGATGTCGCCCGCTATGTTCATGAATACCGAAATCTTCAAAGAAAAAAAGGAAACCGCATTGGGCAAAAGGATTATTTCTTTCAATCGATCTTTTGTAAAAAAATATCGCCCAAAGGAATGGGGTCCATCGTAAAGAAGTACGCTTCGCTAGCCTCCATTCCTAATGTCACTACTCATTCATTGAGGGCAACTTTTATTACTTATCTTTTCGAGCAAGGCCATGACCTTTACCAAATTATGACGGAGGTCGGCCATAAGCAACCATCCACCACTATTCACTACCATAAGAGAAGAGCTGGTTTTGAGAACTCGTTATGTTTAGTAGCGGACCTGTTGTGAGTCGGCAGGTTTTAGCGTGTGGCCTTCGCTGTGCAGCCAGACGCACCGCCACAACTAGTTTTCGCCTGGGTATTTGTGTCGGGTAATGTAAAAAAGGCCAGCAAAATAGAGGAGCTTCGGGATTTAACGAAGGATGAATTTCAATTGACCAAAAAGCAGCGGGCTTTTTGTGACGAATGGCTCCAAGGCCGCGATGAAACTGAAGCGGCAATAATAGCAGGCTATCCTAGGAAAACGGCAAAACAAAAGGCGTACGCCTTGCTTAACAGTTGCAAGGCAGTTCAGGAGTACATCGCCATGAGGACCCAACTCGCAACCAGTTCCTTTTCTGCGATTTTTGCTCAAAACAATTTGGAGCTGGCACGATCTGTCTCAACTGATGTCACGGATTTTTTTAAGGGGAACTGGGTTCCAAAGAGCATTGAAGAGATACCTCAGCCCGCTAGAAAACTTATTAAAAAAATTACCCCCACTGAACACGGGCTCGTCCTAGAGTTCAAAGATCCAGAAGAGGTGCAAAGAGGACTGGCACGCACATTCAAAATTTTGAGTGACATCAAGAACAAACAAAGGGAGTTGGATTTAATTGAGAGCAGTCAGGATCAAACAGTTAAAAGTACAATTAACGAAAGCAATGATCGAAGGATTCTAGAAGAATTGCTCGACCTTAAAGAGAGTGACCACCAATGAGCATAGTTCATGGAGCTTCTTTTGTTGGAAGAATCTACTCGGAAATTATCGTCAAATTATCGGCTCTATCGAAGAAGGATTTTCTAGATTTTTACGACCGGCAAGAATCTGAAAATAACAAGAAAAGAGTTCTAATCGCTCGTATGGCAACAGACGTAGAGCTTTTTTCAAAAAAATACTTCCCCCATTATTGTAAATATCCTTTTAATAATTTCCACAAAAAGCTCTTTAGTAGATATACAGAAAAATACAATGAAAGAGGTCTTCGAGCTGCTTGGGCAGCGCCGAGGGGTTATGCAAAGTCAACCATAGCCTGTTTCATCAAGCTTCTGCACGATGCCTGTTATGGCTATGAAAACTTTATCGTTATTTTTTCCAATACCATGGTCCAGAGTAACCAAAAAATATTCGAAATCCTGACCGAATTTCTTACAAATAAGGACCTTATTAATGACTTTGGAATACGCTTTGACACTAAAAAACCTGGCCGAACAGAGTTCGTCGTTCACACCGCGAATGGATCATGCAAATTCATGGCATTTGGTGCAGGAAGTGAAGTGAGAGGATTGAAGTATGGACATTACAGACCAAGCAAGATTGTTCTAGATGACATTGAGCACTCCGAAGAAGTTTTTAATGAAAGGCTGAGAATCAAAATGTTTGATTGGCTCATGCAAGTTGTCGCTAATCTGGGGGATACAAGTACCAATATTGAGTTAGTCGGAACAATTCTTCACAGAGATTCTCTCCTCATGAACCTCACTAAAAACCCTGCCTACGAGTCAGAACTTTTCTCAGCAGTCCTAAATTGGCCAGAGAGAACAGACCTTTGGGACAAATTTTCAAAAATCTATACCGATCTCGAATCTGAAGCGAGATCAATTGAAGCGGATAATTTCTTTGAAGAAAACAAGGACGATATGCTTCAGGGAGTGGAGGTCCTTTGGCCACAGAAAGAACCATTTCTCTATCTCTACAAGGAGTTGATAGAGAAGGGAAAAAGGGCATTCTTTAAGGAAAAGCAAGGGTCTCCGTTAGGAGCCGAAGAAAAAGTGTTCGACAAGATCCACTATTACGACTTTGTTGAAGGACGCCTGATTTTAGAATCGGGCACAGAATTTCTCTTTTCAGAATTACAGCATAAATCTTTTGGGGTGATTGACCCCTCAAGTGGCGGAGGCAAGGCCGGCCAATTGTCCGATTACACCGCAATAGTGTCGGGTTTTCTCTCCCCCGACAATAGGGTGCTAATTCACGACGTTGTGTTTAGGCGCATGCCCCCCACTGAAATAGTTAGAAAAGTCTTTGATCTCAATAACTATTTTCATTACCAGAATTTTGGAGTTGAAAAAAATCATTTCTCAGGACTGCTTATAGAGAACCTAGAAGCTGAAAGAGAGCGCAGACAGCAAGAGATTGGCGAGGTCATTCCTCTCTATTTTCTGCCTTTGCACAATACTGAAAACAAGGAGCGCAGGATCTTTTCAATCGAGCCGCGGGTGACTCATGGGCAAGTGATCTTCAATCGCGCCATTTCCCCGGAAATTTTGAACACTCTAGAGGACTTCCCCCATGCCGACAGCGACGACTTTCCCGACGCTTTGGAGATGCTCATTAGAGTCACAACAAAAGTCGAACACCGTGATATTTTTAGCTAGGAGAAGAATATGCAGCGAATTATTTCCATTAACCCCTGTAATAGTAATTCAAGCCAAGCCCTCATGATGGTTTGGCATCTTGAAAAAAACAAAATGGTTCTGAAGGATTCAATTGAAGCCCCATCATTTCACCACCTCAAAAAAGAATTATCCGCCCAGATTGAGCCTGAGTCGAAAGACTTCTCCATCGTGGTGAACAGTCCAAGGGAGAGCGTCTTTGTAGAGAAACTGATTGATAGCGATGCGAGATATCGCATTAGGGTAGAAGGCATTCCCTTTAGCGCCAATATCGCCGATCTTGATGTGGAGCTATCTAGCGCCATTGCTGGAATCTGGAAAGAAGATAGAATAATTGTCGATGACAAAAAATTTTACCGCCTGTGGGGGGAGCGCAAAAGTTACAATCCCGAAAATGATAATCGTTACCTTAAGTGCGCAGTCCTGGCCCTAAATCGCTTTCGAGAAACATTAGAAAGAAAAAAATTCTTTGAGCGGAACAAAAAGCAGGGGCCAGCGCAAGAGTTTATCTCCTACCAAGAGGAAGTGAGAAAATATAACGCCAACTCCATAGCGCATTTATTGAGGTAGAAAAAATGAAATTCAAATTCACACTTAATAGCAGAGCATTTCCCATTGGCCATGTCACCACTCGAAAAGACGGCAGCAGGTGGAGAAAAGCTGCTGAAAAGAAATGGGTTCAAATCTCACCAGCAACAACAAAGAAAGGAGCGCACAAACATGAATAGCTCAATACAAAACTTTTCAGAAGATTCTATCGAACGCTTTGTTAACGAGTTTATTAGAGAGAAGGACGGTGGGGAAGGTTTGCTTCTTTCTCTCGATAAAATTTTTGAGATCTATCTTTATTTTTGTGAAATTAGATTCCTCGACCCCTTGGGCTATTTGGATTTCTATATGGGGTTTGGCTATTTTGTACCGAGATATCTTAAGGGCGGCGATGTTTATTTTGCCTGCGTTTTTTTCCCAGAGGCCTTTATTAGAAAAGGGCAGCCCGCCCGCCTACCCCTTCAGGATACCATAATTGACACACATTGTCAAGCTTTCCATAACTAGCTGATTTCACGACGCCTCGTGTAAAAAAATGCTTGACGCTCAACAGCGCTTCCGTTAAGATTAAATTATCGGAACTAAAAACGGTGGTTAAAAATGAGCGATATTTTAGAAAAAAATGCGGGAATTTTTAAAAATGATCTGGAAATTGAAAAAAAATTAAAAAAAATAATCGACCAAGGCACCGCCGAAAACACCAAAAAGGCCTATCGCAAAGATTTGGCCTATTTCAAGACGTGGATGGAGATTTCTCAAGGCCAAAGCTTTCATCCGCCAATTAGCATCGAGACTATTCTCGCTTTCATCGCTGAACACCTTGAAGGGCTTCCAAAACATATAGACCAGGAGCTAGTGGACAAAAAAGTCAAATCTAAACTAGGCGCTCATAAACTCACCACTGTTAAAAGAAGAATCGCTTCCATTTCAGCTTTTCACGAAATGAAAGGCCTAGATAACCCCACTAGAGATCAAGTCGTTAAAAAGGTTCTTTCCAAGGCCTCAAGGGCCCTTAAAGGACAACGCTCAAAATCAAATGCCATAACAAAAGACATCTTAGAAAAAATTCTTAATCAATGCTCAAATGATCTTAGAGGAATGAGAAATGCAGCGATAGTGGCCGTAGGTTTTTCTAGTGGTGGCCGAAGAAGATCAGAAATAGCCCAAATTAAAAGGGAAGACCTGCAAAAGGTTGAGGGTGGTTATCTTTTAAATTTAACTCACTCAAAGACCGACCAGGAGGGAATTGGCCTAAGCCTACCCATACTAGGACTCGCTGGAAGGCTTCTAGAGGCGTATTTGGAGGCCATAAAAATTGAAGAAGGGTCAATTTTTAGAGCAATTAGAAAAGGAAGCGACAAACTCGAAGAAAAGGCAATATCAGCAAAGTCAGTTAACAATATTGTGAAAAAACTAATAGCTAAAGCCGGCTATGATTCGAAGAAGTTTAGTGCCCATGGCCTAAGATCTGGCTTTATTACTGAATGCGGAAAAAATGGAATCACACTTGGAGATACTATGGCGCTTTCAGGGCACAAAACAGTATCGGTAGCTCTCTCCTATTACGAAGCTGGAAATGTTTTAAATAATCCTGCGGGAAATCTTCTTTAAAAGAATTTTAAACCTTCACTTGATCCGTTTGAGAAACCCTTTAAAAATCCATATAGAATCAGCTCCTTAAGTTTAATGGATCTCTGTTCTTAAATTTGCTGAAATATCTTTTTGGAGCATTTCCGTAGCTTTGAATGAGCTTCCCTAAAGTCTTTTTATCATTTGATATAAATGAGTAATCACAACCGCCTGTCAAAGCGCTCCAGTTACTTCTCTCATATTCCCAGCATTGGATTGTTAAATACCTGTCCGCTGGTACTCCAATATCCTTTTTCTTATCTCTGTTTCTGGATTTTAAAGTATTTTTCCTCCACCCTTCAGGAGTTAGGTGCCACTCTTCTAAAGTATCTAGATTTGCCAATTTCCTCCCTCCCTTTAAACTCGCTCGATTAAGCAAAGAACATCTCTCGACATGAAGTTTAATGTTCTTTCTTGCCCCAAGTGATCCTCTCTACGCAGACCTGGGCTTTACACTAATGACTCTTTCAAAACCACTTGAGAACAATTCAATACTTTCACTATTTGAAGCATATATCATTATTCTAAAACCATTTTTACTTGTAATATCCAAACCGCCATAAGAGCAAATCGGAATTTGTCTATTACTAGAAAATCTCTTATCAGGACCGCCTGATTTGTTAGGATGTTGCCATGTATAATCTACAATAGTTGAATCACTAGGAACATTTCCATCTTCGATAAATCTATTAAGAGAACAAGAGATATCTATGTCTTTGTATTGCACTATACCAATTCCACTGCTGTCATAGATCAGCACCCCTTCAGGAAGGAAGTAAATTGTTTGATCTTTTCCATTTATCGTCGGAAAATTTATATTAGACTCTACCCATGGCGGCAGCCCCTCTCCTAACTGAATATCCAAACGTTCTACAAGATGGCTGGCTCCAGCATTTCTTTTAACATCCTTTCCGCTTATACCTTTACTTTGTAGGACCTGCCACACCTTCTTACATGATGCGAGATGGTTAAATGAGTTAACGATATTTTCATAGCTATTATACTCTGCCTCAGAAAAATCATAATCCATAATGACAGTTCTTCTTTTACTTTCAAAATACGCAACAATTGACACTAAAATCAAACTTCCTGCTATAAACAAAAGTCCAGTGATATTATTAATACTCCATAGCACCCATGACAATATAAAACAGATGAGCGAAGCAAGGTAATCAAGGCGAAATTGCTCTTTTGATTTTTTAAGCTGGTTAAGAAGCGCACTCTCGTCATTTAACAAAATAGCCTTTATTGTATGTATTACGCTTCCTTTATCTACCTTGCTATCAATAACTTGCTCTTCACTTTTGCTTGATTTCGCGCCCCCCAGACTCTTCCTGTAATAAAAACCATTCCTTCCAGCATGGATATACTCTTTTCCAGTTGCTGCCTGGCCAACCCTTAACCCTTTAACGCCGACGGAACAACCCAACCCCTTTTTAGAAAAATTAAGTCTTACAGGACCAAGCTTCAATGATTTTCTAAAATACCACGCCATATTCAACGACCTTATTTGATTTCTCATCAGAGATTTCAAGTTTATACCAAAAAATATTTTTCTCTAAAAAAGCTATCAGTGTTTCTATTACGATACATAATGCCTACTTCATTTTTAATGATAGAAGATAAAGACATCCTTTTTTGTCTTATCGGCTGAAGTTATCAAGAAAAAACCCAAGTTTTCTTAACTAAACATCGAAACACACATAAAAGACATATACTTACAACTAGTATTTAAACAGGAATCAGTATGTACAAGTTGGAGAAACAACACCGTCGTCGCACACTAAACGGTTGCCATCTTCATATAATAAATGAGTCGCTTCACAGTTATTATTATTGAAACCACCGTGACTTGAACAACAACCGGAGTGACTTTTCACCGGCACCTTGCAAATGCGAGTTAAACTTTCGCTGGCATCTTTTTCCTCAGACCCGCAACCTATAAACGAAAATAAAATAATGCAAAAGCTAATTATGTTTATAATTTTCATATTCACAATATCGCCCACAATATAAAAATCCTTAATTATTTTGTAAGCTCTCTAAATAACTACTTATTCAATAATCCAAGAAAACTTATCTCACTTTTATTTTAAATTAAGGCGATCAACGGAAAAGAAAAGTCAACTTATGGAGATGTAAATGCCTACGCTAGAAGAAATCAAGAATCAAATTAAAAGTCTAGAGCATACAGATCAGCTGGGGACAAAAAAGGAAATCAAGTATCTTCCGGAAATTCTCAGACAGAATGAAGCAATAAAAGGCCTTACATCGGGATTTATGAATGGAAATACATGGTTAATTGTATGCACGAACTACAGGGTCATATTTCTCGATAAAGGAATGCTATATGGTCTTAAACAAGTTGAAACGCCACTTGAAAAGATCAATTCAATTGAACAAAAAACGGGTTTAATGCTTGGAACAATTACTATTTGGGATGGATCATCAAAGATGAGCATTTCCAATGTCATAAAGAATACCGTTAGACCATTTACTGAGGCATTAAACACACAAATTGATAATGCCACAAAAAGCCAAGGTTCAAGCAATGATGGAGAAGATACAGCAAGCCAACTCCTAAAATTAGCTGACTTAAAAGAAAAAGGTATTCTTACAGAAGAAGAATTTCAAAGCCAAAAGAAAAAAATACTCGCTGCATAAATATTAAACCGGAGTTGTTTTAAATGAAAAAACTAGTTCTCGTATGCTTACTATTTTTAAATACACTTAATATCGTTAAGGCTCATGATTCATCCAAGGTTAAGAGCTTAAAGAAGTTGTGGATATTTAACATGAACACTAACAAGTGCACTCTCTCTCAAAAATCCATCGATTCATTCATAGTCAAAAACGCAACGGTAAAGCCCTTTGGTGGCAAGGGGGGGTTCATGATGCTGGGGTCGGATGGAAAAACCTATACAATAGCAGGGCACAGTAAAAAATCGTGCTCTACAGTTGGAAAGATCTATCAGGCAATGCTGTAGCTAGAATTAATTCATAATATGAATATTAGAATTTTTCGATTAGATGGGTATGAGCTAAACTCATACTCCCATCTACTTTTTAAAATATGTAAACTTGGCAGCAAGGAAGCTTCTATAAACGATTCTATTAAAATACAATTTTTCTTAACTCTTCTAGAGTTAGCTTGTATCGATACCAATTATTGATAGAATTATTTCTCTAAGCAGAAAATCTTTATTAATTATTACAAAAAGAACTAATCATGCCAAAAACTCACATCATCATTTTATTTTTAATATCAATAACCACTGTAAATCCACTCATAGCAAAAAACCCTCAAGATGAAGCTAAGAGATATGGCTATATTGAAAGCCTTAGCTTTATTAACAAAAACCTATTGCCCTTAGTGAATGATGAGTTCTTGTTTCAAAAAGACAGTCTCGAAAGCATGAGCGATGAAGAGTTTATGCAAAAACGTGCTGATTTGATGAAAAGAATTGATCTAGCAAATGCAATCTTCCAAAAAGTTGAAAAAATTCAGAAAGTTAAAGGAGACGATAAATTAATTTGTTTCTACAGAAAAAAAGAAAGCTTTCCTATTTCTCTGGACAAGATAGGGGAAGGTTACGGTGGACTCTTTGGCCTTGGGCAAAAGTTTAAAATAATTCCATGTGATAAATTAAGATCATTTCTGAGTGAAAGTCATTTAATCAAAAACATACAGCAAGTAATGACAAAAACAGAGAGATACCTCAAGAAAGAGAAAAAGAAATATGAAAAGAAATGGATAACTAGACCTAGGGGTAGTAAGAAGTTCAAAAAAGAGGTAGGAGAACTAATTTCGAAATCTTACAGCTATCAATCTGTCTCAAGCTCACCCTTCTGTATTTTATATGTAGGAGTTGGCTCCAGCACTAGCCGCTCAATTTGGTGCATTGGCGATTTTATTGATGGTCACGGGTCTAAGTCATGTAACTACTTCGAAGTAAACACGTGGACCAATACTATGAAAATGCTAGGAACTGCAGAATTTGAAAAGTGTAGTCGTAAAGTTTTAAACTCAAGAGGCGTTTATCGCTACATAAGGGACTATGTGATACTTTGCAATAGAGCAAACAAAAAGAGCAAGCAAAATGCATGCTATGCCTTAAAAAATGACTTCAATATAACCCTAAAGATATAGTGTAAAAGTTAGTACTCGATCGAACATCCTGATAAAACCAATAAGACTAGAAAGACACCACAAAAGCTTTCTTTTTTTGAGGGGGTCTTTCCATTTCCATTTTCATTTTCATAAAACATGACTTACTTCACCTCGCACCGAACAGTGAGAAATGCCACGCCTCTTCCTTAATTTGTTTCGCTTTTGAATAGCCGTTATATTAACCATTTTAAATCTCTTATAGTGTCAAATACTTCGCCATGCTTTGCCTTCAAAAGTGTCTAGTTTTTATGCAGCTATTGTTTTTAAACAAGATAACGAACATCAACATAAGGACACCAGATGAAGACCGTTTTTGTATTTATTATTTCTATTCTTTTCATTATTTTTCTAAGCTTTTTGGCAAAAAATCAAAAACAAGACATTAGTGCCGATCTTTTTAAAGGTAAGATTGAAATAAAAAACAACAAGAAATAAATCGATCGCGCGCTTTCACTCAAAAGCTAGAGCTTATGTAGCGGTTGATACTTGATCTGACACATGCTTCTCTTTCTTGTTGTCTGACAGGTTAATTGGCCCTATCCAGAATTCAAGTAGTGCATTAAGACTTATATACAAAGCTTGATATTTTCCGATTTCACACGATATTGGAGCAATTACAGTCGGCAACCGAGAACCCTTTCCAAAATAAGTGATGATTTCACACCTCCCTGAAATTATCACTAAAACTCTTTAATTTTAAGCCACTACAGGTGGTCAGAAGCAATTACCAAGAACCTTAAAATAACACCCTCACTATATAATATATGCTAGGAGGAATAATCCTTCTATTAATCTAGGATCACACCCTAAAAGGATCACGAATGAATTTAATTATTTCAGCTCAGAAGCTAAACGACTCAACAGCCAGCGCCGACAAAAAGGGCTGGTGGAATGTAGACAGATTCGATGACAAGACTGACCTTAACGTCTTTCTCGGAGAGCTTAAGGCCTGTTTTCCTGATACTAAGCTTGAAGTAATTCAACCGTCTTTGAATTAGTACCTGGAGTTCAGAGTATTGATCTAAGCTTCTTTTAAGGCTTTTACTTACACAACACTGCTAGAGGCACTTTAAAATCAAGTAGCCACAATCCGTCGTAGCTACTTGATTTATTCGGAAGGTAAACACCTTCTAGTACCATTAGGTACCAAAATCTAGGGAAGATCATGAATAACTTGGTTTTGTTTCATTTTTGAGATAGCGACAGATGTCTTTAGGGCTATTTCCAGATGATATTTGCGATACTTTCTTAGCTTATTTGTTGCAATAATGGTGCAGGACTCATGCCTAAGGCTTCCTTATTTGAACTTATCATGTCTCAGAAGACTCAGATTGGCCCAAGATTGATTTAAATATAGTAGCGCATAGCTTTTGTTAGGTTTCTTCATTGACGCCCTGCTCGTGGTTGTTTTTGGGCTTCTGGCTAAATTCCCACGCTTTCTTTAAATTCTGCCATTTCGTTATCGACAAAATGCCCCCTAAGGCTTGCCCTGTGTAACGTATCCATAAAGCCAAGCACTGGCTTCTCTATCTCAGTCAACTCTTGCTCTGTTTTTGTCTCAAGCCATTCTTCAAATAATAATTCTTCTAATTTCTTTTTTCGTTCTTCTCTTGCTTGCTTCTTCTTCTCAAGGCGTTCAATCATTTCCTGTTCTGCCAATTCTTCTGCTGAAATAAACCCTTCTTTCACAGAATTATAACCGCCATTTTTCATTGCCCCAAAAAAATAACCAATAATATTTTGAACTCCACGAGCTTTAAGTCTTTCAAGTTCCCCGTTTTCTAAATCGTATGCAAAAGTTTCTAGACCGTGTTGAATCTGATCAGGTGATATCGAAAACTTTTCCTTAAGTTGTTTAATGTGCCCTACACCAAATCCAAGAGCTTTGAGATTTTCGGGTGTCTGGATATCTTGTACCCAGTCGTCGCTAGTAGTAATAGTATTTAATTTAATATTACTACTACTACTAGAGAGGCTTGTCTCTACTTCTGTCCCCACTTTGGGCTCTACTTTGTCTCTACTTTGTCTCCATTTTGTATTTAGTTTGTCTCTTGTTTCAATGTCTCGAATTTCATCGTAGATGTTTTTTGAGATACTATAAGCAGTCCAGCCTCCGCGACCATTTTTGAATTTTACTCGACCTAGGTGGCCTATTTTTTCTAGCCTTTGTATCGTTTTTTTGACTGTTACAATGGGGGTCCTGGTCATTTGGGCGATGAACGAAACTTTCAGCTCGTTAGTTTTGAGCGAGCCGTTACTGAGGCAGTCCTCATATATGAAACTTATTAGCAGTTTTTCGACATCGGAAAATGATGAGAAGTGAAGTTTTGTCTCTACTTTGTCTTCGGTTTGTCTCTGCTTTGTCTCTGGTGCCGTCTCTACTTTGGGCTCCACTTTGTCTTCACTTTGCTTGCGCTTCAACTCTGTTGTCTCTACTTTATCTCTGTCCGACCCTGCCCTTACTTCTAGCTTGTCTTTACTCTGTCTCTGGTTTGTCTCCGGTTTTGCCTTTACTTTGTCTCTAGTTTGTCTCTGGTCCGTCTCTAGTTTGTCTTCACTTTGTTTCTTTTTTGGTCCTGGTTTTCTAGGGCCCTTCTTATTTTCACTAATTGGATTTTTGTAATTATTAATAATGCTTGCGGGAGCCCTCTTTCTGATTTTTCTTTCGTCAAGGATATTCTCAGGCTTGGAAGAATTGCAGCGAGAAGTCGCAACGGTTCTTGCAATAGTGCGTCTCCCATGTCTGCTCAAGCTTGTTTCAAAGTCTTTTCCGGCCATTAGTTTAAGTCCTTTTTATTGAGTCGCGCCCAGATTTCCTGAAAGACGTCAAAGTAGTCTTTGCTAAGAGATGATTTAGGAGAACTTTCAAACACTGTTAAGCCCTGAATGTTAGCCTCTTCTCCGGCAACAACTTCTCTAATTTCTGAACTGGTAATTTCTTCTGCATAATCAGTGGCTAGGGCACCAGCAATTTGTCTTGCAAGAACTGTATTCTTTCTAAGGGTCGGTAGAACAACAACGTTTACCTTTTTTCCGATGTCGGCACAAAAGTCCTCAACCATTGCAATTGATCTATTAAAGCACTGGTAGGTGCCGGCTTTAATCGATGCTGGTGAAACAACCATGTCGCAGCACGACAAAGCATTTTTAATTAACTCGTTCCAGTTTGGTGAACAGTCAAAGATTACAACGTCGAATTTTTCCTTCAGCTCGGGAATTAGTTTATTTTTGAAAACATCTTCCCGTCTTGTTTGAGAGGAAAGCCAATTGTTTAGATCGGTCAGTCTGTAGTTTTCAGGAAGTATTTTTAG
>JBFGZE010000080.1:0-15213 GCA_041586955.1 Bacteriovoracaceae bacterium | reverse complement strand
TGATTTGTCCTTACTCCAGTTATAAATATTTGAATGAATAAAATAAAGGAAGTGCTGATGAGGGCCAAGGTTAAAGTTGATACATTAAAAGACTCAATTAATAAAATATTAACTGTTGTTGATAAAAAAAATACTCGCCCCATTCTTACTTACACTTTAATTAAGGCCGAAAATAATCAACTCAATTTTTGTGCAACTGATCTAGAGGTCTCTGCCCAAGTTAGACTTGAAGCAATTGTGGAAAAGGCCGGTACCTTTTGTGTAAATGCTAAAAATTTATCTGATATTTTAAAAGAATTACCAAATGAGGAAATTGAATTAATCTGTGAAGAGAATACTCTTAAAATTGAATGTGGAGATATTCACTTTACATTATTAATTTATAATTCTGAAGATTTTCCACAATTAAGTTTTGAAATAGGTGGAAAACCTCTTCCTATATTATCAACACAATTATCAGATATAATAAATAAAACAGTTCATGCCATCTCCACTGATGAAACTCGATTATATTTAAATGGAATTTACCTGCAGGAAACAGAATCCAAATTAAGAGCTGTAGCAACAGATGGTCACCGCTTATCTTTAGTTGATACCCAAGTAGAAGATAATAAATGTGAAAACCTTATGAATGGAATTATTATTCCTAGAAAAGGTGTCTTCGAATTAAAGAAATTATCGGAAGCATTTCCAACAGAGGAATTGAAGCTTTCAGTGGATGAATCCTTTCTATATGCCAATGCAAATGACAAATATTTTTTATCCATTCGGTTAATCGCTAGAGAATACCCCAAATATCAAGCAGTCATTCCATCTAAGACTAGCTTCACCATGACAACAGATAAAATGACATTTTTTAACGCCATCAGAAGAATCAAAATTATGTCTAACGAAAAGTCCAATGGTGTAAGAGTCCATTTAAAGAATAATGAAATGACTATTATGGCAAATCACCCTTCTCTGGGTGATGCTCGTGAAAAAATTAATGTTGATTATGCAGGCAAAGAAATGGAAATTGGCTTTAATGCCAAATATCTTGTTGATACGCTCGCCACTTTTGATGAAGGTGAAATCTCCCTTGAATTAAATAATGAGTTAAGTCCTGTTCTGATTAAATCAAATACTCATCCCAATTATCTTGGTATTATTATGCCATTAAAATTATGAGTGAAACCACGTTAAAAATTAAGAAACTTCAATTATTTAACTATAGGAATATTGAAGCAGATATTATTCAATTCTCAGAACACATAAATTGCATCCTCGGGGAAAATGGAAACGGCAAAACAAATATCCTAGAGGCGATATATTACTTGGCCAATAGAAAGTCTTTTCGTAAAAACACCAGTTTTCCACAAATACTGGGGATAGATGGTGAAAAACCCGAAATTATTTTTAGTTCAGTCCTTCAAAATAATGGGGATCTGCTTTCCTATACCGGCAAGGTCAATGAGCAAGGTCAGAATTGGTTTTTAAATGGGAAAGCGACAAGGAAAAAATTAAACCTAAAAGTTGTATTTATCAATCCATTCGATTCTTTCCACTTTCACAACACTCCCTCCTTTCGTCGCACATGGATTGATCATCATTTGTCACTATTGGATAATGATTATAAGTCTCATTTAAAGCGCTATAACCAGTTTTTAAAAAATAGAAATGCATTATTAACAAAGAAACCAGGGCAATATCGCGAGCAAATACGTGCCATTGACCAGGACTTGGCCCCTTTATCTGTTTATTTAACAGCAAAAAGAAAGGGTTTCCTCGAGGAGTTAAGTCCACTAACCTCTCAAATTTTTAAAAATATTTTTGACGAGATCCATCAATTAGATATTCACTTGGACACAGAATTCAATTCTTCAACAGCAGAAAATGCTTTTAACGCTTTAAGACAAGGGATTGAAGCTGACTCTCAAAGAGGTCATACCCAAGCTGGTGTCCATAAGGATGACTACGTGCTTCATTTCGATGGTTTAAATTCTTACGATTATTGTTCTTTAGGACAACAAAAAATGAGCTATTTGAGCCTCTTATTTGCCTATATAGAGCTATTCAGGTATAAATTCAATGCCTACCCTATTGTATTAATTGATGACGTCTCAGGCGAGCTAGATAGGCTAAGGTGGAAAAGGCTTGTGGATTATTTGAAAATTTGTGATTTTCAAGTGCTCATTACCACGGCCAACGAGGATTTTAAGGAAGAGCTGAATAGAATTGAGGATGCACGAAAAATCTTTATCAATTCAGGAACAATCACAAATCAAATAAATTAAATCAAACACGTGGAAACATGGGAGTTTCTTTGGAAGACTTAAGCACTCAATCGATTTCTAAGGTCGGTGAAAAATATACAGCTGATCAAATTAAAGTTTTAGAAGGTCTAGAGGCCGTAAGAAAAAGACCAGGTATGTACATTGGTGATACAGCCTTTCGGGGACTTCATCACTGTGTTTACGAAATTGTTGATAATGCTGTTGATGAAGCATTAGCGGGATTTTGTACTGAGATTAAGGTTATTATCCACGTTGATAACTCTGTCACAGTTATCGATGACGGTAGAGGGATACCAGTTGATATCCATCCACAAGAGGGTGTCTCAGCTGCTGAGATCGTTTATACCAAGCTTCATGCTGGTGGTAAATTTAACGAAGAAGGTAGTGCTTATAAAGTTTCTGGTGGTCTTCACGGGGTAGGTGCTGCTGTCGTGAACGCTCTTTCAAAATGGGTAAAAGTTGAAATCAAGAAGTATGGCAAGCTCCACTTTGTTCAATTTGAGCGTGGAAATACAACGGTTGCTCTAAAAGAAGTTTCAACCTTGGAAAATTCCCTTGAAACTGGAACAACGGTTACTTTTAAGCCTGATAATGAAATTTTTGAAGTTCACGAATTCAATTATGATACTCTCGCCAACCGTTTCAGAGAGATGGCCTTTCTCAATAGCGGCCTGAAGATAATTTTAGAAGATGAAAGAACGGAAAAGAAGGATACATTTCATTTTGAAGGTGGTCTGACAGAGTTTGTTGAATACCTTAATCGAGCGAAAAATCCAATTCATAAAAAACCAATCTATATTTCTCAATCACGTGAAGACTACGAAGTTGAAATAGCCCTACAATGGACAGATTCTTATAACGAAGTTTTATCAGGATATGCCAATGCCATTACAACTCCTGGTGGTGGGACTCATATCTCTGGTTTTAAAACGGCGCTAACTCGTGTTCTTAATTCATATGCTAAAGACAATAATTTACTAAAAGGGATTAAGGCGAACCTCACTGGTGATGATATGAGGGAAGGCGTAACGGCCATTATTTCTGTCAAATTACCTGAACTTCAATTTGAAGGGCAAACAAAAGATAAGCTTGGAAACTCTGAAGTAGAAGGTATTGTTAATAGTTTGGTTGGTGATGGACTCAAAACATATTTTGAAGAAAATCCCAATACCGCAAAAACAATTATAAGAAAGGCGGTCGACGCTGCAGCTGCAAGAGAAGCTGCTCGACGCGCTAGAGATTTGACTCGAAGAAAAACAGTTTTGGAAAGTGGAGGCCTGCCAGGCAAGATGGCCGATTGCCAAGAAAAAGATCCTGCCCTTTGTGAAATTTACATAGTGGAAGGGGACTCGGCCGGTGGTTCTGCCAAGCAAGGTCGAGATAGAAAAACTCAAGCCGTTTTACCTTTGAAAGGTAAGATATTAAATGTTGAAAAAGCTCGTTACGATAAAATGCTCGCCAATAACGAAATTAAAATGTTGGTACAGGCGATTGGTACTGGAATTGGAAAAGGTAATTTTGATATCGCTAAATTGAGATACCATAAAATTGTTATTATGACCGATGCCGACGTCGATGGGTCCCATATTCGTACTCTTATTTTAACACTTATCTACAGGCAATTCCCAGAGCTTATAGAACAAGGTTATATCTATATCGCTCAACCACCTCTCTATAAATATAAGAAAGGTAGATCAGAAAAATACTTGAAGGACGAAAAGTCTCTTCAGAAATTTTTGGTGAGTAATTCTGTTGAATCCTCTATTGTCAAAATAGATGGCAAAGAAATTTCAAATGAGGAAGCGACAACACTTATCAATAAATACACAACTTATAATTCTAATATGGAGTCTTATGACATTCATTTTGATACTGCTCTTCTAAAATATATTTTAGAGGAAACAGATTTAGATTCGAGCTTACTCAGAGATAAGACTAAGTTAGAACTCTTGATTGAAAAAATGAATGCTCACTTCGCTGCCATTGAAACGGAAACATTAAAGCAATACCGCTTTGGAATTGAAGAAGATTCTCATCATGGTTGCTCGCAAATTGCCATTACAGTACAGACAACGGCACGTAGTAAGCGTTTTAAATTAAATGATTTTTTCATCGGCAGTCCAGAGTTTGCTGATTTAAGAAATGGCCTAGATGGCATTAAGAAGTTTAAAAATGCAAAATTCACCGTATTTAAAGAAAAGCAAGGTGAAAAAGAATTTATCAATATCCACGACTTTACAGATTTTATTATCCAAGACGGCAAGCAAGGGGCTTACATACAGCGCTATAAGGGATTGGGCGAGATGAACCCCGAACAATTGTGGGAAACGACAATGAATCCAGATAATAGAACCTTATTACAAGTTAAAATTGAAGATTCTATTGAAGCGGACCAGGTATTTACTCTTCTCATGGGTGATCAAGTTGAGCCCAGGCGACAATTTGTTGAAGAAAATGCCTTAAATGTTAGAAATCTTGATGTATAAAAAAGGATTTGAGCTCAATGACTGACCAAGTAGAAAATAAAAATGTAGTTCCAGTATTTATTCAAGATGAAATGAAAAGTTGTTATCTTGATTATGCCATGTCGGTTATTATTGGCCGTGCACTTCCTGATGTTCGTGATGGTTTAAAGCCTGTACATCGTCGCGTTCTTTATGCCATGAATACCATGGGTAATTATCATAATAAACCCTTTCTTAAGTCCGCCAGAGTTGTTGGTGATGTGATTGGTAAGTACCACCCCCATGGGGACTCTGCTGTTTATAATACAATTGTTCGTTTGGCCCAGGATTTTTCCATGCGCTACCCATTAGTTGATGGCCAAGGAAACTTTGGTTCTATTGATGGGGATAGTGCTGCGGCCATGAGGTATACGGAAATTCGGATGAAAAAAATGTCCGAGGAAATGTTGCGTGATTTAGATAAAGAAACAGTAGATTGGCAGCCTAATTACGATGATTCTCTAAATGAACCAAGAGTTCTTCCCACAAAAATTCCTAATCTGCTCGTTAATGGGTCGGCAGGTATCGCTGTTGGTATGGCGACTAATATACCCCCTCATAATTTAACAGAAATTATGAATGGCCTAAAACTATTATTAGAGGATCGTAGTTTATCAATCGATGATTTAATGAAAGTTATTCCTGGTCCTGACTTCCCTACTGCGGGGGCGATTCACGGCACAGAGGGTATCAAGTCAGCGTATCATACTGGTAAAGGCGTGATTCAGATTCGCGCCAAATCAGATATCGAAACTTTCGGTCGAGATCGTGAGCGTATTGTAATCACAGAACTCCCCTACCAAGTGAATAAGGCCAGATTAATTGAAAAAGTAGCAGAGCTTGTTAATTCAAAAGCTCTTACAGGTATTTCTGATATTAGAGACGAGTCTTCTCGCGAAGGAATTCGTGTCTGTATTGAATTGAAAAAGGGTGAAATTGCAAATGTCATATTAAATCGCCTTTATAAAACGACTCAATTACAAACGTCCTTTGGTATCATCTTTCTATCGATTAGTAATGCTGCTCCTAAGGTGATGAACCTTAAAGATCAATTATTATGCTTTATTGATCATAGACGTGAAGTGGTGATTCGTCGGACAATTTTTGAATTAAAAAAAGCGCGCGAAAGAGCGCATATTTTAGAAGGTTTAAAGACTGCCGTAGAAAATATTGACGCCATTGTTGAGTTAGTAAAAAGTTCCGAAGGTCCAACCCAAGCAAGAGAGCAACTATGCGCGAAATACTCGTTGTCAGAAAGGCAAGCGCAGGCGATCTTGGATATGAAGCTTCAGCGATTAACCGGTCTTGAAAGAGATAAAATTATTGCTGATTATGAAGCAATTATGAAGCTCATTACTGAATTAGAGGCGATTCTTCAGAGTGAGGATCTAATTAAAAATATTATTCGCGAAGAATTCGACGAAGTCCTTGAAAGCTATGGTGATAAAAGGCGTACAGAAATTATTGCAAAAGCGGATGAGATTCAAATTGAAGACCTCATCAAAAAAGAAGAAGTGATCGTGACCATTACCCATAAGGGCTATATTAAGCGTATGGAAATGGATACCTATAAAACTCAAAAACGTGGTGGAACCGGAGTTAAAGGCTCTGGTGCTGGCGATGACTTTTTTACGGATATCTTTACTGCGAATACTCACTCGACGCTATATTTCTTCACTAATAGAGGAACTGTTTTTAGTAAAAAAGTCTATAATGTTCCCGAGGGGACACGAACTTCTAAAGGGCGCAATATTGCCAACCTAATTCAGGTTCCTTCAGGTGAGAAAGTTCAAGAAATTATCTGTATCGATACAGAGGAAGGCTTGGAAGATAAGTTTCTTATTTTCGCGACTGAAAGAGGACTGATCAAGAAATCGAACCTTACTGATTATAAGAAAATTAAGCAAAGTGGACTTAAGGCCATTAAGATTGTTGACGGAGATAATCTTTGTAGCGTTCGTGTGACAGATGGTAAAAAAGACGTCCTGATGTGTTCTACTTCAGGTAAAATAATCCGTTTCGCCGAATCAGATTGTCGTCCAATGGGTCGAGTTTCACAAGGTGTTAAAGGCATTGCCATTGGCGAGGATGAGAAAATCATTGGTATGGAAATTATTGATGATACAGTAGAAATACTTTCCGTGACTGATAATGGATATGGAAAGAGAACTAGTGCCTCTCAATATAGAAAACAAACTCGAGGTGGTAAAGGTATCTTAGCGATGCGCTTAACAGAAAAAACAGGAGATATAACTCAAATTAAACCTGTTTCTGATTCTGATGACCTTATGATCATTACCGACAAGGGTCAGGTTATTCGCACCAAAATTTCGGGTATTTCTTTAATGGGAAGAGCAACACAAGGAGTTCGTATCATTCGTTTGAAAGAAGAAGAAAAGGTAGTTGCGGTGGAAAAAATTATAGAAGACGAAGCGGATGAAAACGTCTAAGTCTTTCGGACTAATATTTACTCTCTTACTTCTTTTTGGATGTGACTTTACATCTGTTATCCAAAAAGAAGTTATTGAGGCCCAGAACCATATTGTTAAGCAGGAATATGCTAAGGCCGTCAAAAAATATGAAAAGGTATTAAAAAAAAGACTGGACCCTACCCTTAAGGTCAAGATTTTTTATCAACTAGGCGACCTCCATTCCATTTATTTACAGAATTACCCCAAAGCAATATTGGCCTACGAGCAAGTCGTTAAAAATTCAAAAGATCCAATTTGGATGGTGAAATCAGTCGAGAGAATTGCGAATATTAACTTCAATCTTTTGAAGAACTATAAACAGAGTTTCCTCGGTTATAAAAAATTATATGAATTTCGTCCCAAGCTAAAAGACAGCGAAACCTATCAATATAAAATGGCATTAAGTGCTTTAAAGCAGAAAGAATTTGATTATTCAATAAGTCTATTTAAAGAAATTCTAAAAAACGGGAATCATCGCTATTACCTTGATGCCATTTATAATATTGGTCTCGCCTATTATCAAAATAAGAAGTGGAAAAAGTCAGTTCTATTTTTCAAAAAATACGTTAACCTTGAAAATGATATTAAAAAAATCTCCTTCGTAAAATTTCTAATGGGAAATGCCTACGAAACTTCTGAAAATTTAAAAATGGCCTATAATATTTACTATTCGATTCTGGGAGTATATCCAAATACAAAATTGATACAGGGGCGGCTTAATTCTATTTATAATCGAAAATTGGCCAGAAAAAGATAATGTGGAACAAAGTTAATAAGCAGTGGTTAATTGTTCTTGGAATTGCGATCAGCTTGCCCTCAACAATTGGGCTCTTGGCCTATGTTTTGATGACGCTGAGCGAGATGGGATACTTTTCCAAGGCGATAGGAATGGGGATTTTGCTCCTCGTAATATTTAATTCATTTTTAATGATGGTGCTTTATGCCAATAAAAGAAAAAATAAACCTTAATATATTTATACCGGCCTCTTTGGGGGTCACATTAATTACACTTTTTCTCGCACAAAATACTCTAGAAATCCTTGTATTTATTGGTGTCTACCTCGCGACTCTTATCAATTTATGGATTCTGATTCATGTTGTTCATACCATGATTTTGAATCCTAAAGTTGCCAAGGAGGGGAAGCAGGATAAAACCAAAATGTTGGCATTTTTTATAGGGAAAATATTAGTTTTATTTATTGCATTAAGTTTGGGTGTACATTTTGTAGGTAATAAGATAATTATACCCCTGTTAAACTACGTAACGCAGATTTTTATTGTTTCTATTGCAATTCATAGGAAGCGTTAATTTTATTAGATATGGGGTAAACTTTCATGAAAGTTTTGCTAGCAGCCTTAATTTCCTTATTTTCTTTTAATGCTTTAGCCGGTGGTGGATTTACTTGGCTCGGTGGTTTAAGCCATAGTGTCCATGTACCAGAGCATGTTGTGACCTTTATCCTAGTAGGAATCGTACTTTGTATTGGTGGTTTAATTTACCGATCAAAAGTTTCTAAGATTTCTGATGTCGTAATTCCTGATAGAGGAATTACCTTTCGTAATATTACAGAACTTTACGGCCAATTTATCATGGGCCAATGTAAAGCTGTCTTGGGGGAAAGAGAAGCATCGAAATATTTCCCGTTTGTCGCTACGACTTTTCTTGTTATTTTAGTGTGTAATCTGGTTGGCCTTATTCCAGGATTTCTGCCTCCGACGGAACACTTAAGTACAACTCTTGCTCTAGGTGTCTTTTCATTTATTTATTATAATTACAAGGGCTGTAAAGAACAGGGAACATTAAATTATGTAAAGCATTTTGCCGGACCCCTTTGGTATTTGGCCTTTCTTATTTTTCCCATTGAGATTATTTCAAATTGTATCCGTCCCCTATCATTAGCTCTTAGGCTACGCTCTAATATGATGGGTGATCATATTGTACTTTCGGTATTTTCTGGCCTAGCACCATTAGTTGTTCCTATCATTTTTATGATTTTGGGTCTTTTAGTTAGTTTTATCCAGGCCTACGTATTTACAATTTTATCAATGGTTTATATATCACTAGCGGTTTCTCATCACGATCATGATGAGGAGCATGCGCATTAATAATTAATTTTTTTATTTAGGAGTCAAAAATGAAAAAAATGATCGTAGCTGTTTCTGCTGTATTAGCTTCTTCCGCTGTTCTTGCTCAAGATGGTGGTTGGTCTGATGTTCAAGCTTCAACAATTAAAGCTTGTGTTTATTTCCTAGCTGTAGCTCTTGCTGCTTTAGGTGGAACTCGTTCTCAATCTGCTGCTGCTTCTGTAGCTTTAGAAGGTATGGCGAGAAATCCAGCTGCTGCTGATAAGCTTTTCGTACCAATGATTCTTGGTCTTGCACTTATGGAATCATTAGTAATCTTTACTTTGATTACAATCTTCCTTATCTAATTTAAGGTAGTTAGGGGAGCTTTGGCTCCCCTTTTTTTTTGTCTTATTGCCACGCTTCCTTGAACTTCTGTGCCGTTAGCGGTATGTCAAACCGTAGAATAAGGTTTGATATGAATCACAAATACTATATTAATCAGACATTTAAATTGGCCCAGCAAGGTCTAGGCACAACTTCGCCTAATCCACTCGTTGGTGCCATAATTGTTAAAGATGGCCTTGTTATAGCGAGTGGCCATCACGAGCGCTCTGGTGAGGGCCATGCTGAGTATAACGCCATTATGTCTGCGAAGAAATCGATTGAGGGAGCTACCCTTTATTGCAATCTAGAGCCGTGTTGCCATACCAATAAAAAAACCCCTCCTTGCGTCGATCTTATTATTAAGTCTGGAATTAAAGAGGTGGTCATTTCAAATATCGATCCTAATCCCCTTGTTGCGGGTAAGGGTGTTCAGAAGTTAAGAGACGCAGGTATAGAGGTAATAAGTGGTATTTTAGATAATGAAGGCCAAGAGCTTAATGAAGTGTTTTTTCACTTCATAAAATATAAGACCCCTTTTGTTCACATTAAGGTCGCCCAAACCCTCGATGGAAAAATTTGTACTGATAATGGTAGCTCTAAGTGGATTTCTGATGAAGCGGCAAGAAAGTGGGTTCACCAATTGCGTCTTAAATACGACGCTATTGGAATTGGTAGGAAAACATTGGATAAAGATAGTCCACGTTTAAATATTCGCATGGGTGTTGAAAATAAAGGTAAAGAGCCGTTTAAGGTTATCTTCGCCAATCCGAATTTGCTTAATTTAAAGAATCAATTATTAATGCCACCTCTTGCAAATAAAACAATCATCATTGCCAAAAAGGCCGATATTGAGCAAATGACAAATAAGCAAAAGGCACATTTTAAAGATCATCATATTAAAATTATTACTATTGAAAATGAGTCACGTTTTATTGAAGAGTCGTTAGAAAAGCTTGGCCAAGAAAAAATAACAAGTATTTTAATAGAAGGTGGGGGCCATTTATTATCCTCATTTATCAATAATCATCTCTACAATAAATTAAGTATTATTACTGTACCTAAGGTTATTGGAAATGGGCGACCATTTTTTGTCAATAAAGACCGTGTAGATATGGCAAATGCCATCGAATTTACAAATGTCACCTACGAGTTAATGAATGATCAAATTATTATGCATTCAAAAAGAGAGATATAACCTTGTTTACGGGATTGATTCAAGAAATTGGAAAAATTAAAAAAATAAGTCCCAATAAAGAGGGATACCTTATTGAAGTATTTTCTACGGACTTATTAACAGAAATTAAAATAGATGATTCTATTGCAATCAATGGGGTTTGTCAGACTGCAACTAAATTGGGTGACCAGTATTTTGAAGTGCAAGCTGTGTCCTCGACATTAGAGAAAACAAGCCTTAATAAACTTATACCTGGACAGGAAGTTAATTTAGAATTGGCCTTGCGTTTATCAGACCGTCTAGGGGGGCATTTAGTTCAAGGTCACGTAAATAAAATGCTTCCAATACAAGGGATTGAGTGGATTGGAGAAAGTGCAAAAGTAGGTATTCGGTTTGAGCCTATCGATAGAAAATCAATAATTGAAGAGGGCTCTATTACCATTAACGGTGTCAGCTTAACGATTAGCGAAATAGATGATGAAAAAAATGTATTATACGTTTTTGTCATACCCCATACATTTAATCGGACGATTCTTAAGAACTTAAAAATAGGTGAATATGTTAATATCGAGTTTGATTTAATTGGAAAATATGTGGAAAACTTATTTAAATTTTCAAATCAAAAAAAGGATCAAGCTCTCACATTAGATTGGATTAGATCCAAAGGCTTTTAAAATGAATTTTGATACAATTGAAAGTGCCATTGAAGATATTAAAATAGGAAAAATGGTTATTGTTCTCGATGATGAGGATCGTGAGAATGAAGGCGATTTCATTATGGCAGCAGAACATGCCACTCCCGAGGCCGTCAACTTTATGACGAAATATGGCCGTGGTATTATTTGTACTCCTATTACCGCCCAGCGAGCAATAGACCTTGAGTTACCTTTAATGGTCGGGGTGAGTAATCAAAGTGTCCATGAAACGGCCTTCACAGTTTCTATCGACCTTGTCGGAACAGGAACAGGTGTTTCTGCCGAAGCACGCTCTCAAACCATTTGCAGTTTAATAGAGAAAAGTACTTCACCTGCCGACTTATTGAGGCCAGGTCATATTTTTCCACTCATTGCAAAGGACGGAGGAGTTTTACGTCGGGCCGGTCATACTGAAGCTGCCGTTGATCTCGCTAGCTTAGCGGGTCTTCACCCGACAGGCGTTATTTGTGAAATAATGGATGATGACGGGGAAATGGCCCGAGCTCCTAAGTTATTTGAAATGGCCAAAAAGTTTAATTTAAAAATCATCACGATTAAAGATCTTATTCAATATAGAAATTTAAATCATAATAATAAAATTGATCACAATGAGGACATGGTAAAGCTCACTTCAAAAATCCCCTTCCCTAATAAATATGGAGAATGGGATTTGGCCATGTTTGAAAGCACAGTCAAAGATTCTGAGCACCATGTGGCACTTGTTAAGGGGGAAATTTCTCCTGATGAAGTCACTTTAGTGCGTGTTCATTCGGAATGTTTTACCGGTGATATTTTCGGTTCCAGGCGCTGTGATTGCGGCGAGCAATTAGATGCCTCGATGAAACTGATTGAAGAAAAGGGCTCCGGTGTTCTTGTTTATATGAGACAAGAAGGTCGTGGGATTGGACTTCCCAATAAAATCAAAGCCTACAATTTACAAGATCAGGGCCTTGATACTGTCCAGGCCAATCACAAGTTAGGTTTTAAATCTGATCTTAGGGAATATGGTATTGGCGCTCAAATTTTAAAGTTATTAGGTGTTACAAAAATGAGTTTACTCACCAATAACCCAAAAAAGATTGTTGGACTTGAGGCCTTTAACCTTGAAGTTGTTAATCGTTGTCCGATCGAAACCCAGGCCAATGAGACTAATCTTGATTATTTGCAAACAAAAAAAGAAAAAATGGGTCATATATTTGATTATTTACAGTAAAAGTTAGGAGCTAATTATGGTTAACCGTTATGAAGGAAACCTTAATGCCGAGGGACGAAAGTTTGGCATAATCGTGGGTCGGTTTAACGACTTCATTTCCAGTAAGTTAATGGAAGGTGCACTTGATTGTTTAAAAAGACATGGATGTGCGGAAAGTGATGTGGATATTGCTTGGGTTCCAGGTGCCTTTGAAATACCATTAGTGGCCAAAAAAATGGCACTTACAAAAAGGTATGATGGAATTATTTGTCTTGGCGCGATTATCCGCGGTAGCACACCTCATTTTGATTTTGTGGCTAAGGAAGTGGCAAAAGGTATCTCAAATACTTCATTAGAAAGCTTAGTTCCTGTTATTTTCGGTGTCATTACAACTGATAATATTGAGCAAGCGATTGAAAGAGCTGGTACAAAATCAGGTAATAAAGGCTGGGATTCAGCTTTATCCGCGATTGAGATGGCCTCTCTTATGAAAAATTACGAATAAGACTATATTGATAAAAGAAAATAGAAGCTGCGCAAGCGGCATTTAGATGTGCGACCTTTGGAGTAATTTCAATTTTACATGTTAGGTCGCATTGTTTCATCAATTCTTCCTCAATTCCATGCCCTTCACTGCCAATGATAAATACCGTATTTTCTTGAAAGGAAACTTCATGGACATTTTTGGCATCTGAGGCATTTGCTGTAGCAATGATTTGGTAGCCTTTTTTCTTAAGAATGGAAATAGAATCAAAATTTTGGTCACTGTATATATTGGTAAAAAAGGTATTTCCCATCGATGTACGCAAGGCCCTTTTTAAATAGGGTGAACACGATTTTTTATCAAAAATTAAATTCTTAATATCAAAGCCAGAGCAGCTTCTAATAATGGCGCCAACATTTTCAGACTTTGAAAGGCCATTGATAAAGACCGCGGGACCTTTCATGTCATTTATATTGGGAAGCGAAGGCCTTTTGGCGATACCGATGATTCCTCTATGGAATTTAAACTTACATAATTTATCAAAATCACCTTCTGACAAGGAGAAAAGATTATCTTTAGGATAGAGTTCCTTATAATAAGAAAAGTCTTCATCTTTGCAGCAAAGACAAAGGAAATGAATCCCCACTTGGTGGGCCTTTTCAATAATCCGTCTCGATTCACAAATGATAAGGCCCTCTTTATGAAGAGTACCTTCTTTTATTTGGTATTTATTTAAAAATTCTTCTTTTGATAATGTTTCATTCATTTTTTCTGTAGCACTTTTTTTAAATATTGACCGGTGAAACTTGCCTTAACTTTAGCAACTTCCTCTGGTGTTCCTTCTGCAACAAGTTGCCCACCATCTTTTCCACCCTCTGGGCCGAGGTCAATAATATGGTCTGATGTTTTGATAACATCGAGGTTATGCTCAATCACTAAGACGGTATTACCTTGGTCTATTAATTGCGTCAAAGCATTTAAAAGAATTTTAATATCTTGAAAATGAAGGCCGGTTGTAGGCTCATCAAGAACATAAAGGCAATGACCCTTTGTTCTTTTCGCGAGCTCTTTAGAAAGTTTTAACCGCTGAGCTTCACCACCAGAAAGCGTGGTAGCTGGTTGTCCTAAGTGGATATAACCTAATCCAACATTTTGTAGAGTACTTAATATTTTTTGTATTTTTTTATGGTTTAAGAAGAATTCTGCAGCTTCATCAATGGTCATATTAAGGATATCTGAAATATTTTTTGATTTATAATGAATTGATAAGGTCTCCTCATTATAGCGACTCCCCTTACATTCATTGCAAGTCACATAAACATCAGGAAGAAAGTGCATTTCAATTTTTTTAACGCCATTACCCTCACAGTGCTCACAGCGACCACCTTTGACGTTAAAGCTAAAGCGGCCGGGCTTATAGCCTCGCACTTGAGAATCAGGCAGCTTCGCAAGCAGGGCGCGAATCTCGTCAAAAAGCCCTGAATAGGTGGCGGGATTTGATTTTGGCGTTCTACCGATAGGACTTTGATCTAGTTCTATGATCGATTTAACATGATTGAGCCCCGTGATTGATTTATAATTGGCCCGCTTATGGATAATTTTACTACTTGAAGCCGCGAGGTGCTCTTTACAGGCAGGAACAAGAACTTCATGGGTTAAGGTTGATTTACCGGACCCAGAAACGCCAGTCACACAAACAAGGCCACCGAGGGGAAAATTAACATCTATTTGTTTAACGTTATTCTGGGTGGCCCCTCGCAGCTTTATAAAGTTTGTTAGTTTTCTTCTTGTTTTAGGAATTTCAATTGATTCTGTGTTGGTAAGGTATTTTGCCGTGAGTGATTTTTTTGATTTAAGAAACTTTGAAGTATGGCCCATTTCTACAATATGCCCTCCTTGCGTTCCGGCACCAGGACCAATATCAATAATATAATCTGCTTCCATCATCGTTTCTTCATCATGCTCCACT
>JBFGZE010000079.1:0-15484 GCA_041586955.1 Bacteriovoracaceae bacterium | reverse complement strand
CTCCATAGATACTTCACTATAAATAACAACAAATTGTGTGCAACAGAGAAGTTACTCAACCTCTCGTCTCGTTTTGATTTCTAATATCGAGTATAGGCTGCGCTCAAAAAGATCAGTGAACTATCTGCAAGAAAAAAATAAATATCGCCTACTTTTCAATACATGAAGATTTTGTTCTTATTTAAAATGGCAATTAAATTGCCAACTTTAAGTGGCAAATAAACTTTAAATGAACTTAAGACAATAACTAAGCTCAACGGTAATCTGAGTTCTCTATGTATTGCCTGAGATATACCCAAAAACTCTGAGCTTAAAATAAACTCCGTAATATTGGGCAAGAAGAGTATTGTCCTGAAATGAATAAGGAAAACTAACACCTTTTATTTGAAAAATCCTTCAGTAGTTCATAAAAAATCAGAATTCTTAGCTTAGGGATCAGCGAGCATGGGAGCTCTTGACCAAGTTTGCCATCGTATCGCTAATGAAGGAAGGATTTATGCGTATCATTTACAGAATATGAAACGCTACAAATCGAATAATAAGTAATTACAATTAAGATGATATAAATTGTTCAGGTAGAGTCGTTTGATCACGATTTGTGGTAAAATTGAAAAAGTGGACTGTCAACAAGAGCGCTTATTTGCTAGATAAGAAGAGGCGGTGGATGGCAGAGCAAAAATTCGAAAAGATTGTAAGCAAATCAGATCGAAGCTTTCGCTTACATATCTATGGCGATATTCTGGCCAAAAACACAAAAGCCCTCACAAAGAGGGCCTTAATGGACACTAGTTCAACTAGTGGCATAAATGGTGGGTCATGCAAGATTTGAACTTGCGACCACCCGGTTATGAGCCGGGGGCTCTAACCAACTGAGCTAATGACCCTTAATACCTGGTTAGAATCTTAGAAAAGATCTAATGAAAGTTATATCGTTTTAGGTGATTATTGTCTATGAGAAACAAACAGCGTGGTGCACAATATGTCTTTTTCATATGTTAAATATTCCGCAACAGGGAATACCTTTTTGGCCTTCGATAATAGGCAAAAGATCTTTAATTTAGAGGCTAAATCGCTTCTAAGCGGCATTTGTCAGCGTTATCAGGTCGATGGCCTATTATTTGTGGAACCACCGGAGGGGCCAACGCAATTTCTGATGCGCTATGTGAACGCTGACGGCGGAGAGGTGGAAATGTGCGGGAACGGTGGACGTGCCATTTCCAAATTTGCCCATGAGGAGCTAGGGATCGAATTAGATGCGGACCAGGAGATCAATTTTGAAACGCTTTGGGGTGAGTACTGCGCGAAGATTGGTCAAATAATTAAATTACAAATGACGGAGCTTAAAGATTATGGCTCTATTGATATCTTAGATCTTTATCCCAGTGAACATGCCTATTATCTCAATACGGGCGTGCCCCATTGTGTTTTTTCAGAGGAACATTTAGATGAATTAGATCTTGTGGCGAAGGCGCGACCAATTCGTTATGAACCACGATTTGAAAATGGCACTAACGTTAATTTCTTTAAAGTTCTTGCGGAAAATAAGATACAAGTTCGTACTTATGAAAGGGGTGTGGAGGGGGAGACTCTTTCGTGTGGCACTGGTGTCACAGCGGTGGCCTTGGCCTGCTTTGAATTTTTTGATTGGCACGGGTTAATCGAAGTTCAAACCAAGGGGGGAACTCTCTGGGTTGAGTTTGATGAAGATTTTCAAAACGTTTTTCTTAGTGGTGCTGTGGAAAAATTAGAGGCCGGGACGATTGACCTTTAAAAAGATTTCCAACTTTTCAGGAAATTTAAACAATAGGGTTTGGGCAAGGGTGAGCCCTATTGCTTGACCCAGTGTGTTGGCGACCAGATCGCCCCATTCAAAGAAGCGGTTAGAAATAATGGGCTGGAGAATTTCGATCGCGAGCCCCATACTGGCGACAAATAAAAAAACATAGGGGAAGGCCTTTTTTTGGCAAATGAAACCCAGCCAGGCGGCCAAGCATAAGTAGGTCGTAAAATGCACAAGCTTGTCGGAATAAGGGAGACTTAAAGTCGGAACTTCCGACGCTCTGGCCAAAGATCCCCAGCTAATGGTAAAAATAAGCAATAAGGCAATGCCATACCATAATGGCCAGAGAGTAAGTTTTTTAAATAGCAAAATAGGACCTCAGATTTAAATGATTCAACAAATATTTGTTCCCTTTATTTTATCATTAATACTTTTTTCTACCCAGTTACAAGCTAATTTACCTATTAAATTATCTTTGAATTTTAGACAGGGAATGAAGAAGGGTTTGGTTTTAACCTCTGAACTGCATAAACTAGAAACAATTTCTCATAAGAAATCCATTAATATGATTATGAAAAATGGCATTGGTACAAAGCTTAATGTTGACATTATTGGCCGTGAAAAAAATGATTTAAATAGTTGGATTCTTTCTTTCTCGGGAATTATTTTTGATAAGCATTCTAGGCCAATTAAAAAGTTTGAAAAAATTGTTTTTGATTTGAATAAAGACCAATCGATCAAGGTCTCCCATTCGTTGGAAGACCAATTATATGAGCTCGTCATCACCCCCCAATTGCCCTAGGTGTCCTTTGAAAAATCGTCTCGATAAAGAAATGGTAGAAAGAAAATTAGTGGATTCGCGGTCACGGGCATTACAATTAATTAAAGATGAACAAATCTATGTAAATGAAGTCCTCATCAAAAAGTCCTCATTTAATGTTACTGAGGACGATAAGATAGAAATTAAAGAAGAGTTTCCTTATGTTGGGCGAGGTGCTCTTAAGCTTGAGGGCGCCTTTGAGGCATTCAAATTAGATTTTACTCAGAAAATTATTGCTGATATTGGGGCCTCCACTGGGGGATTTACAGATTTTTCTTTACAGCATGGGGCGAAGAAGGTTTATGCCATTGATGTAGGCCATGACCAATTAGCGCAGAAATTAAGAAATGATGGCCGGGTTATCAATTTAGAAGGGAAAAATATTCGGGAGGGAGTAGAGCTTCCAGAAAAGGTCGATATGATTGTTTCTGATCTCTCCTATATCTCTTTGCGTTTAGTGATAGATGAAATGGCCAAGCTTCTTGTTCCCTATGGGGAAATGGTTTTATTGTTTAAACCACAATTTGAGGTCGGTCGCGATAATATCGGCAAGAATGGCATTGTTAAAAACTTTATTATTATTAAAAAAGTTTTAAATGAATTTTGGGATGACCTTATTAAAAAGGAGCTTCATCCCCAGGGGCTAAGCCGTTCACCGATTAAAGGTAAAACTGGGAATCAGGAATATTTGATCTATATTAAGTATGGGCCAGGGGATGATTTGCCATTTTCAAAAGTTGAGGAGCAGTTATGAAGCGTTTATGTGTTTTTTGTGGTTCGGGTAGAGGTAAATCGCCCAAGTATGTAGACTTCGCGCAAGCATTAGGAAGGGAGATGGTCGCTCGAAATATTGCTCTGGTTTATGGAGGTGCTTCCATTGGAGTGATGGGGGCGATCGCCGATGCTGTCTTAGAATTAAAAGGAGAGGTTTATGGTGTTATTCCAACCGCCATACAGGATTTGGAAATTGCCCATAAGAATTTAACTCAATTGGATATCGTTGAAGATATGCATACACGTAAAGGCCGCATGTATGAATTATCTGACGCCTTCGTCGCAATTCCTGGTGGGATTGGCACTTTGGATGAGCTTTGTGAAATAGTGACTTGGCATCAATTGCTCTACCATGAAAAGCCCTGCTTCATTCTCAATCAAGATGGCTTCTATGATCATTTTATAGCACACCTTGTTAGGGCCCGTGATGAAGGTTTTCTTAAGCAAGAACATCTTGAAATTATTCAAGTGGTTTCTACTATTGATGAGCTCTTAGAAAAGTTGGTTTAAGTTGTTAATTGTGCGGCGCGCTATGTTGCCAACTTTAGCACTATAATCTATAATCCTGTTTAATTTAAGATTTAGTCAAAATAGTTGTGAGGAATTCATGGGCCGATTGGTTGCTATTATTTGTTTTTTTATTGGTTTAAGTGTTGTTCTCAATTTTAAAGATTTTCAAAAAATTGAACCTGATAATACTCGCTTTAGTTTCAAAGAGACAAAAATTGCGAACCAAAAGAAAGTTGAAGAATTGGCCGCTTTGGAGAAAGCTCGTCATGAACGTGATATGAAAAAAGCTGATGTGGTGGAAGTCGCAACTGGACCTCTTGTTGAATTAACAACTGACCAATTAAAAAGAGGAGCGAATCTTTTTAATAAATGTATGGTTTGTCACGGTAAGGCCGGACAAGGGAAAAAATCTCAGAAGGCCCCCGCAATTGCTGGTCAGCATGAGTGGTATATCGAGTCATCATTGGTAAAGATGCAATCATTAGAGCGTGAAAATAAGGTCATGCTTCCTTATATTAAAAAACTATCTGCCCAAGATTTAAAGGATCTTGCTCATTATATCAGTAAGATTCCTTGGCAAAAATAAAAGAAACCCAAATATTTCCCTTTCTCGATAAGTCCCCGGCCTTAGCGGCCGGAGTGTTCCTCGCTCCAGGTGCTAAAGTTATTGGTGACGTGCGCTTGGGAGAAAATTCCAATATATGGTTTAACACGATTATCCGTGGTGATGTGAATACTGTTCATATTGGCAAAAATACTAATATACAAGATTTGAGTATGTTGCATGTGACTGAAGAGCTTCCTCTCATTATCGGGAATGGGGTATCTGTCGGTCACCAAGCGACCCTACATGCTTGTACAATTGAAGATAATTGTTTGATTGGCATGGGGGCAATTGTCCTTGATGGAGCCCTTATTCGTAAAAATTCTTTAGTCGCCGCTGGTAGTGTGGTGCCTCCCGGTAAAGAGTATCCTGAGGGCTCTCTTATTTTAGGTAATCCCGCTAAGGTGGTACGTGCCTTAAATAAAGATGAATTGAAAAAATATAGCAGTCATTACGTCTCATATCTCGAGACGACGAAACAATACCAAGAGACGGAAGGTTTTAATTAAATATCGTTTTGGTGAAAGCGAAAGCGAATATTTTCTAAACGTTTGCGGTTAGCATTAAAGTCGTAATGACCTTTACGCGAGCGCGAACTCATATGAATTTCTTTATCCAAGAAAAAGAACTCAACATCGTCGACAAATTTAAAAAACGAAGAGGTGTATTCCGCTTGAATATGGTCTTCAGTTTTTGAAATGATCTTGAACCCTGACGTGGATTCTAAAATCTTAATGATTTTTTGGAAGGCCACTTGTTTATTCGCGGTTATTTTAATGGGGTTAATGTGGCGTTCTTTTTGCTTCGTATTTGTTGAGACACAATTAGGCTTTTCTGGACATTCCTTTATGGGATTTGCCTCAATTGAGAAGGAAAAAATCAGGGCCAAAAGAAAAAAATTACCCATTATCTCTACCTTGTTGAATAAGTACGTAAGGCTGAACAATTAAAAAAGAAAAAAGAGTGGTATCTTGGGAATCCCAAAGTTTAACTTCATCCTCAATGGGAGGATAGAGAACCCCTTCGTCGAGCCATTGTTTAACTTGCTGAGCACGGTCTTCGGCGAGGGCAAGAGCAACCTCTGCAATTTGAAGATCTTGATCGACAATATAAAGAGCGCCGCGAGTATAATGAGGTTTGAGTAAATGCCATTGGGCACTCTCAATTTCCTCTTGTAATTTTTCGTATAGTTTTTTTGATTCCATAAAAAAATAAGGGCCTTGAAGGCCCTCCAACTAGAAGTCGCTTGAACGAACAGTTTTTCTGCCGTTAGCTTCGCATCTTTCTTGAGCTTCTTTAACAAGGGCGTGAACTCTTTCATTTAATTTATCGAGGGCATCGCCAGATACATTAAGCCCTGTGCCTTTTAAAGCTTCTTTTGTTTTTGATCCAACTAATAACATTTCTTTTTGGTTAGACATATCAACTCCCTTTACACGGTTTAACCTTAGACTATTCTATAAAAAAACAAATCAAGATCAAATTAAATTCGCCAAAAAGTAGAGGTTTTTTTTAATGCTTTGGGCCAGCAGAGTATTATTATAAGCTAGGGAACGGGTTTTAGGGAGACGCATTATAAATAAAAGTCGATCACAATGTATCTGGCCAAAAAGAAAGGTTGTGATTTGTATTGTCATTATTAATGTTAATACCTAGGCTAGTGGGACTAATTTTAACTTAGGAGTTTGTCATGATGAAGTTGATATTTAATTTATTTTTACTATCAGTGCTTAGCTTTTCAGCGATAGCGAGTGGTAATCAAAAGCCTGAAGTGAAGCCGGCCAAAAAGGGCACAGCGACAACTACAGTAACAAATATAAAGGTCGTAAAGAAAGTCGTGCCAATTAATGTGGCCAAAAGTTCTGTTAAGTGGACTGGCCGCAAAGTGACAGGGCAACATACGGGCCACGTCAAAGTTAAAAAAGGCCAATTAGAATTTATGGGACAAGATTTGGTTGGTGGTTCATTTGTGATTGATATGACTTCTATCACTTGTACTGATCTTAAAGACAAAGACTATAATAAGAAATTGGTTGGCCATTTAAAATCAGATGATTTCTTTTCAGTGGAAAAACATAAAGAGGCGAAGCTAAAAATCAAAAGTGTTATGATGGGTAAAGGTGGCCATTATGATGTGAATGGGGACCTGACAATTAAGGGTATTACCAAGCCTATTATGTTTATGGTTAATTTAATTCCTAAGGGAAAAAATATTACTGCGAAAACTCAAATTAAATTTAACCGCGTTCATTATAATATTAAATATAACTCCGGTTCTTTTTTCAAGGGTCTCGGTGATAAAATGATTTACGATGATGTTGTCGTGGATGTTAAGTTAACAGGAATTTTATAAAAAATTAAGGCCTCTTAGAAAAGGGGCCTTTTTTTATTCCAAATCGGATTTAAATTGTTTTTCAAGAAATGATTCTTTAATACCCATTGCTCTATAATAATCAAAAGCAATTTTTTTAAATTCATCAAGGTCAATTTGATGGTCTTGATATAATTGGCGGGCATCAAAAAAGAGTCTCTCTTTTTCCTTAATTTTTTCACCTTTTTCCGTACGAAAATAGCTCCAAATAAAAAGGAGAGCAAGGATAGCGAGCATAAGGAGAAAGATAGTACTTATTTTCATGGCGTGAATTTAGCGTTTCTGGCCCTAAATGTCCATGGAGAGTTAGCTTTGTGATTTCAAGTTGTTATTCAAATATTCCCGCATCAAGAAAAAGCCTATCGTGTCAAAATTGAGTGGGATGGATTCATCGAGGCATCCGCAAATGATCTCATCAATGGAGTAGGGAATAATTTCTTCAATAACGTCATCACCATCGGGATTATCAATTTTAGAGGGATGAAGGCCTTGGGCCACTACAAAGTATTTATTTACGTTAATATTACCTTGTTGTTGAATAACTTTTAAGAGGTGTAATTCTTCGGCCTTTTGACCGATCTCCTCCTGCAGCTCTTGTTGACAGGTTTCTCGCCAACCCATTCCATCGTCGATAAAACCTGTCACTGCTTTAAGTCTTGTATTGGGAATTTCATGAATCCTTTTTTCTTTAATAAGAAGGATTTTTCCATCATCTGCTATGGGAAAAATAATGACGGCATCACGGAGCAATACTTTTTCAAAGGTTTGGGAATTGATTTCTTCCTCAAAAACATGAATGTAATTGCCTTTATAGATATCCCTTCTCATTAAATCCTCGTTGTGTGTTTAAATTTTATTCGACCAAAAGGTCACTCATTGCCTAGTTTTTAGACAAGAGGGTATTTATGCGCCCTTAGTCTACGAGCTAAATAGCTAAAAAACCATCAGGACTTTGGCCCAGTAATTGCTTCTATAAAAGAAAGTTTAATAAATGGGGTGAGTGTATGAAAGCAATATTATGGCCTTCTTTAATTGTTTTAATGGGAATAAGTCCAAGTTTATTGGCAAGAGAGCGAGAAACAAATATTTGCGATATTTTGGAAGAAAAAATTCGAACGGGAACAACGAAAAAGACGGTTGAAAATCTTAGAGTTTGTTGGAAAGAGTTTGGTAAGTCCGATTATCGTCTGTATTTGGAAAAAATGATCGATGACCAGAAAGAAAAGGCAGATACCATCGATCGTGATGCCAAAAAACTTTATAAAGAACGGCAAAAGGCCCGTGAGGCGAAAGTCATTAAAGAGTTTACCTTGGATGATATTGTGTATCATGAGCATAACTTTTCAGAACTACCTATCGTCGGGTTGAAAACAACATATAACCAATATGGAGATTCTCAAGATATGTGGGTGACGAAACCTGATGTTGCCTGTCAATACTTAGGCTTTGATAAGGCCATTCGTCATCGCTTAGGAGCTCTAATTGACGATTATAAAGTGGACTTTAAATATAATGGTCTCGCCATAGATTCAGCTTGGTTCTTTTCTCGTAATAAAACTTCAGAACCCGATACTTTCAAATTTAAAAATGGCATGGACGGGGAAGCGATACGTATTTTTGAATACCTTCAATGCGAAAGAAAACGCCAAAGTGGCGAGCCTATTCAGAAATCAAAAATTAGAATGGAGGATATTGAGCGAGAGGTAAGTCAGAAGGTCGGTAAGGTTGAAGTCGAGCTTCAAAGAGTTGATATTGATCAAGCACCTCGCTACTCCAGAGCATCTTACGGTTCCCAGGGAGTTGATAATCCCAACTCCAGTGAAGCTACTCCAGATGACTTTTTTCTCTATGGTGCCGATCGGTCTAAATGAAATTTAGTTAGCGATATCCAGGGGTTGAGACCTCTGAAGAGGCCATTTTGATGTGCAGAATTCAGTCATTTCTAGTAACTATTACTTGATAATAAGAAATGACTGTCTGCGGCACCGCTGGCCAGGTAGAATGTAGAAAAATTGACCAGCTAGGTCTGTTTTGGCCCCATTTTGTAGGCACATGGCCTGCATAAGTAATGGGTAAAAAATGGCCTCAAGGATATGGGTTTAATGAATGAGATTTAATCTTAATGAGTTTTTTATTGTTATTTTAGCTAGTTACCATATGGTGGGGGCACATGCGGCGATTAAAGGGACGGGTCCTCTAGTATCTAAGTCTGTAGAAGAAACCAAGAACCAGGGCAAAACTGTCCAAAAAAATAACATCATTGAAGACAAGGTGCAAAAAAAACAGGCAGGTGTTAAATCGACAAACCTTATTGAAGATCCGAGCGCTGCTCAAAAAAAATGGGGCCTGGCGATAACGGTAGACAATACTACAGATTTACAAAAGGCATCTGCTGAGCAAAAAATTCTGATTTCTACGTTAGGCCTATCGGCCTCTTTTAAGCTTCCCTATGGGTTGAGTTCGTTTATGTCGTTTTCCGGTAGTAAAAATATGACCAACGGCAGACAGCAGAGTTTCAATGATGGGGCGGTTGGCATTAAACGTGCTTTATTTTCTTATAAAAACTTATCCTCGGGTGCCTCTTTAAAGGTTATTTTACCCATTAATAAAGATAATAGGGAGCAGACAAGCTTTCGCACAAGATTAGGCCTTGCACCTAACCTTGTCATTGGGCTAAGGCCTATAGGTCTTAAAGAGACGAATATTATTTTTTCGACCTCTCTTAATGAATATTTTCATGAGTATAAAAGAACGGCCTATAACACTGAGAACACTCAATTTTCAGTCAGTAATGCTGTAACAATCTCTCAGGACTTTAAAGAGAAATATAATTTCGCGATTTATTTTAGCAATAATAATGGTTGGACCTATTCTGGTTTTAGAAAACCAAGTACCTACGCTTTTGGCCAGTCCTTATCGACTTCTTTTGGCAAGGGCTGGTCCGCTTCTCTTGCTCATAATGTTGGAGGAGGAGTCTACGATTACAATGGACGCGATTTAAAAATTAAAGCTTTTGACCCAGATGCCTCAACCATTTCGTTGTCAGTGACATTTGGAATTTAATTACATAAGGAAGGAATATGTTGATCAAGAAAAAAATGACAAGCGTACTTAATCTCTTGGCGATTGGAACGGTTATTGTCGGCTGTGCCAAGGAAGTTCCCTATGAAAGTCTTTATAAGGAGCCAGAGGTTCTTAGTATTAAGGACTCATTTCTTGTTGAAGAAAATGGGAAAAAGGTCGAGTATCTTTATATTCCAACCACATCAAAAATTCCTAAGTTTGCCTCTGGACGGGCCTTCTATGATGGCAATCATAAGATTGTTTTCTTTAAATTTGCAGAAGATGGCCTAGAGGTTTGGGAAAAAGAAAAAGAAAATTCTGGTTCTAGTAACGATATGAATGATTCATTGGTTATGACTATTCCGGGTACCTATATTGATTATCGTTGTCGAGAAGATAAGTATGGTGAATGTACCAATACTGAAGAGACAGTGTCAGATGTCGAATGGCATCAGAAAAAGTTTTTTAAACCTGATTTTTCTGGCGTTAGAATAAAAGAAGTTAATACGATTTCACTTTGGGGATCAGTCGCTTCTGATTCCTGTGTTTCAAAAGGCGAAGCCGGTTTAACCTTTTCAGAAATTTCCAAAGGTGTTCTTAATTTTGAAATTGAAAATGCTTACACAGTCGCACAGACTGGTGATTGCTTTGAGCGAATGGGAATAGAGAGAGTTGAGCAATTTAGCGAGCTTTCTTTTAAAGCGAGAGAGTTCTATTCCTTCATTCGTTTGTCGAATGTTGTCAGCAAAAATTACGAAAAATTTAATTATATTAAAGACAATCATTCAAAATTTGGTTTCTTTAAGGGATACGAAAGCAAGATTGGAGAGTTTCACGATTTTGGGCGCCCCGTAGAAAAATATTATATGAATCGTTGGAATAATAAAACGGCCGATGGAGGACCACGTGTTCTTCGTTTTCACCTTAGTGATAGTTTTAATAATACTAAGATGAGTATAAATAAGGTTCTTAAGGAAAGAACTTTTCAAGTGGCGGAACGAATTAATGATGCCCTGATTAAATCAAATTCAAATCTTCGTTTGGAAATTGTCGAGCCTTCTGGAAAAAGGCCTGGCGATATTCGCAATAATATGGTCGTTTTGATTGAAGATCCAATTCAAACAGGATTATTGGGATATGCTCCCTCTGTCACCAACCCTCGAACGGGCGAAATCGTTAAATCTCATATTAATATGTATGGTGGGGTTTTAAAGTCATTCTCTTCTTGGGTATGGAGTGAGATGGTCGATCTTTCTCGTGAACTTAAAAATAAAAAATTGGCAAAAGTTGGCCATGAAGGAATGGCGTCCGATGCCTCTGAACATTCTCATGTTAAGAGCATTATTGCCTCAGGCAATCATTCGTTGTCCACTTCAAATAAAGATTTTTCTTTTAAGGTCACGGCCCAATCGCATGACCATAATTTTGATGGGAAAGAAGAAGTTCTTAAGCGTCTTGCTGAAAGGAATATGAAACGTGATCCAAAGGAAACACCTCTTTACTTAAAAAAATTAGGTAAAGAAAATGCGAGACTTCAAAAAAAGCTTAAAGAGCATAATGATTTTTTAAAGGATTTGGCCAAAAATAATGCTTACCATAAAGACTTAGTGAATATCGCCGGTATCGCGAAGAATATTTATCCTGGGATTGATAAAATTAAAGGTGTTATGACTAGAGATGGAGTTCTTAAAGAATGGGATACTTTAACGATTAAGCAAAAAAGAGCTGCCGAGAAAATTATAGTTCCTCTTTTTTATACCTCCACGTTGATTCATGAATTTGGTCATGCCTTGGGCCTTCGTCATAATTTTGCGGGCTCATTTGATAAGGATAATTATTATTCAAAAGAAGAGGCGGATGAACTTGGCCTAGAAGTTCATGCTCCTTATAGCTCTATAATGGATTATGGTTTTACATCGCTGAATGATCTTTTAAGTTTTGGTAAATATGACATCGCCGCCTTACGATATGGTTATGCTCAAGAAGTTGAGATGAAAAATGGTGAAATTGTGAAGGTCGGAGAAAAAGCGATTGACTCGATTGCGCAAAAAGGAAAACGATTTGTTGAAGCTGCTAATTCTTTGCGAATGCAATTGGTAACCGATTTCTCTAAAAAAATAATTGCGGAAGAACAAAGAAACGTTACTGTTGATGAAATTAAAGAGATGCTCGCAAGTAACCAGGAATATCAGTTGGCACAAGCTGAAGCAGATGCGAACTCACTTCGCGAATTCGATTTTTGTACAGATGAAAATGAAGGGTTATCCTTATCCTGTCAAGCAGGAGATGAGGGTTCATCTTTGAAAGAGGTGGTTCAACATAAGATTGACCGCTACAATAGATACTATCATTATAGGAACTTTAGACGTGGGAAAAAGAGATTCTCACAATATGATGATGAGACCTATTTAATTGCTCGTTACCGCGAATTTCAAAATATCCGCTCCGTTATGGAACAGTATACTTTCTTTGAAGATATCTTTTCCAGTAAGCAAATGGTGACGGGTTGTTCAGATTTAGCCGCTTTCCTTTATCCAATATGCGAACGCATTAATGATATCATTGGCGCCACAGATATTGCGGGGAGGTTTTTCCTCAATGTCGCTAAAACTCCTGAAAAATCTTGTCTAGTGATTAATAAAACGCCAGATACACCTTTAAGTATTGTCGGCGTTTTTCCTCTCGCTCCAATGTCTGAAACTATTAATAATAGAGTTGGATATTACCCACAGACTTGTTTTGACAATAATATCATAGAGTATTTAGGTGATAAAAACACTGGCGATTTACCTATTGCTGAAGTCGGTAAATTTCTAAATAATATTAAAGATAATAGTGACTCTCTTATTCAATATAGCTCAGATATTTCAATACGTGGAGTTGGTGTTGATAGAATTATGGCGATCCTCGCCTTAACCCAACGTTATGGCCAACGCGAGAATTATTATCGTGGCTTTGCTAACCATCCAAAATTTTCTGATGAAATTGATAATATCTTGGCCCATATGACTTTAGGTACTCCCTTAAAAAAAGCGGTACCTTTTAAGACCGTGACCAATGAAGAGGTTCCTTACCCCTATGAGATCCGTAATGAAGAAGTCAACGGTGTTGATGAGGTATTCTCATGGGCCAGAAGCTTTTTAGGCCTTAATAGTGAGGGTTTAACTAAACTTGGAAAACCATTCCTTAAAATAGCGAAAAAATATTCATACACAGCGAATAACGAGTTTCGTAAATCGGCGATGGCGCTAAGTAATAAATATTCAATCTTTAAAAATGATGCTCATTCAATCGCTTTAGATAGTGAGAAGTTTACTCTTCTTAAAACAGGTGATGATGGTGTTTCATATTATGCGCATCGGAAATTGACACCAATGGCATTCTCCTTAGTTAATGTTCAAGAGAAGGTTACCAAGCTCTCTACCTTTAAAAAGGATCTTATTAAAAGAGTTATTAATCGTCGTCAAAACTTAAGGAAAAATCCAATTGCTCCCTCAAGCTTTGATAAGTTACAAAAAAGCGCCTTTAAGCTAATGAAAAAAGACCTTTTAGATGCGATTTTGTATGCGGTACGATCGAAGATACCGTTAGATCCCACTCGTATTTTAAGTATTGTTGGTGGCAATCAAGAATTAGCGGATCTTACTATGGCGGTATACACAAAAGGTGAAGCCTATATCGTAACGATCCTTGACGCAAAGAAAAATGTCGATAAGATCCCTCCTGCAGGTGCCAGCGCCGCTGAGAATATTCTTTATAAAGATTTTGCTCTGGAGACCCTGATCGATTTTGATAGCGGTCAAATGAAGGCACGACTTCAAGTTGGACTTGATAGTCTTGAGATTATGCCGGCCTATAAGGCCTATTAAAGATAATCAATCAAAAGAGCTACCTAGTAGCTCTTTTTTTTGCTTTCAAGGTCCTTCTTTAGTTTGATTCTTTAACCTCAATAAACATTTTATTAATACAAAGCCTTATTTTTGCCTTTTGTTCCTCTGTTACACCATGAATAACGGCCCGGTGAACACTTTCATCATTGAATCCGAGCTCTCTCTTGGGAACTGTGAGGAGTAGAGCATAAAATGGATCTTTTATGAGTAGATTAGTCCAATTGGGAATTTTTTCTTTACTGCGAAAGGTGAGCTCGACCTCGTTAATAGATAGAATTGTAATATCCCGCTCAAATTGAACATGATTTTTTTCAATTGATTTAAGTTTGATATACTCCTTGCCTTTAAAGAAATCGGGATTTTCTTTCATAAAATGCGATTTTTTTAATTGAACCAATTGGTTGAGAACTTTAAATGGAATGCTCGCGCCGGCATTAATAATATTATGATGACCTTTAAGCTTTTGTTCATCGAACTCATCCGGAGATGACAATAATATAGGCGTTTTGATGAGTTTGTTTGTGTTGAGGTGTTGTTGGACTATGGGAATAAGGTCTTGGACTTCATCTTGCTGCCCACTTATGATGATAATCTGTGGCCTATAACGTTGAAAAATAAAACTATCTTTCTTAATTGAGGTTTGGAAATTATAAACGAAATTGACCTTGTGAGCATCCTTATTAAACTCATTAAGAAGTCGACCATCGAGATCAATAAATAAGACCTTAATAAATTGAATGGGACTTTCTTGCTCCTGAAACTCCATCGGAGAAAACTCCGGATCCATTTTCAGTTCATAACAATAGCGGTAATGATAATAACTTCCTAGAGATCGTTCCTCTTTGGTGACCTGAAAGGGAATCTGAATTAATTTATTAAAGAGAACTGGGTTAGAAAGTTTGATAATGTCATTATCTTTAAATGGAGTATTACTTTCTACACCAAGGCGCCTTTTTGTTCGATAAGAAATACGCAAATCTTGATATGCTTTAGTCGGGCGTTCCGCTGTCGTTTTGAAAAAGCGCGGCCGTATATCGATAATTTTTTCCAGAAGATTGAGTGGGTTATAGACGGCATCAAAAAGACCAATATCTTTGACGTAGAGAAGGCGTAGCCCGGTCATGAGCAGAGAATTAGTGACATTTCTTTTAAGGCCCTTAGAAATAAGACCAACTTTAGGTATTTTTTTAAACTCTTCACTGCGGTGAAGAAGTTTTAAAAAATAGAACCAGGCAGGGTTATCGGGGTTTATATCTAAATAAATGATATGGGGAGACCTTTCCCTTAGCGACCAAAATAATTTTTGTGGATTACTATCGACTAAGAAGTTCAACGTTTCCCAAATGGTAGTAACATGCTGGGATTTCGTGATTTCGGCGAATTCTTGTCGCAGTTTTTCGTAAAATCGACCCTCATTCCCAATATAGACAATCTTCAAATTTCCCATACTTATATTATAGGTGCACTTATCCCAATGCGAAAATGATGGAGATATTGGTTAGGTGGAAAAAAGACATGTTTTTCGTTGATCCATTTAGAAAATAGGTCTACATTAAAACAAGTGTTTTAATTAAACGTTTGTTTGAGCTCGGAGATTCTATGTTAAAACAAGGTGTTACCCTCATTGTATTGGCCTCTTTTACCCCTCTCTCTGCCAATTCCTTTATTTTAG
>JBFGZE010000078.1:0-16615 GCA_041586955.1 Bacteriovoracaceae bacterium | reverse complement strand
CTTCAACTCTGTTACCTTCTGACTTAATAAAGAGTATCGTTCCTGTTTTTTTATCTCCAAAGCGGGAATTTGAAATGGTCTGAGTGTTTTGTTTGTCGAACTCTCTGACCAATTTAAAATTATTCTCATTATCTATTACCACGAGTTCTTGAAGGTCTTCTTTTCCGAAGTCTAATATCACTGCGCAGGCATTTGTAACGTATACCTCTGGGGCATTAGTGTTTCTATTAGCATTCATTATTGGTGGCATGTCATTTGTGATGTTTGAGCAGTTCTTAACTTCGTAGCTCGTTACCTTCATGCCATTGTCTGCATACTGTTTAAATATTTCTGGTAATTCAGATTCACAAGTAGTTTCGGCAAAAGAGATTGGAGTAAAAGCTATTATAATAAAGAAAAAATTAAGCATATATTTAAACATATAGAAGTCCTTATCATTAATTGAAAGCTAAACCGTTGTAAATTATATTATGTTTGCCGTAAATCTATGTGTAAATTTTATAGAATAGAAGTATCGAATACTAAAAAAAAAGAGGGGTACTTACTAATTGATCTTATGCTCGAGTATGAAATCCCAAAACCACAATTAATCATCTTATAATTTAATTAATAGGGGATGTTGATGACCTCTTAAACTTATCTAATTGAGACGGCGATAGGCCTGACTTAAAGATTGGAAATGAGCCTTTTGACGATAATCATGTTAATGTTGTGTTTGTTAATTTTGGTGTTATAAAGAAAATTGAAGTAAATGGCCCTAACCATTTGATGGTGTGAGAAGCTTTTCTATTATTTGTCTCAAATTATGATGGTTCAGCTTCTTTAATAAAGCTAAAAGAGTGGTTAATTCTGACTTTAATACCTTAAGATCCGCAGAACAATAAATCTTAAGTGATGGTAGCAGAAAGACTCAATACCACAATACAATATTCTATGGAGTAAAGATGAGTTATCAAGCGGTACTAGATGAAATCCAATTAAATATTAACCAATATTATGGCATTGGTGAAGTCGCGACCTATATTCCTGAATTGGCCAAGGTCGATCCTCGACAGTTTGCTATGACGGTAACAACCTTGGATGGGAAGACTTATTCTGTCGGTTCAAGTGGTCAAAAATTTTCAATCCAAAGTATCTCCAAAGTGATTGTGCTGACAATGGCGTTAGAGAGTCTTGGGGGTGACCTTTGGGATAGAATCGGAAAAGAGCCCTCTGGTAACTCTTTTAATTCACTAATTCAACTTGAACAAGAAAAAGGAATTCCGCGTAACCCATTTATTAATGCTGGAGCTCTTGTAACTACCGATGAGGTCATTCAGAATGCTGAAAATGCCTACGACGCGATTATCGACTTTGTAAGAAAAGTTTCTCTTAGTGATAAAATTGAATATGATTATAAAGTCGCTAATTCAGAGCTTGAGACAGCTGACAGAAATCGAGCACTGGCATTTTTTATGAAGAGTTTTGGAAACATTAAGAGTAGCGTGACTGAGCTTATTGATGTGTATTGCCACCACTGCTCTTTATCCATGACGACAGAAGAGCTGTCTCGCCTTTTTCTTTTCCTTGCCAATAAAGGTATTAATCCATTAAACGGAAAGATCATCGCAAGTGAGTATCAAGCAAAGAGAGTAAATGCCCTTATGCTTACATGTGGACTTTATGATAACGTTGGAAGCTTTGCCTACCAGGTGGGGATTCCTGCTAAAAGTGGTGTTGGTGGTGGAATCGTAGGTGTTATCCCAGGTAAGCTTAGTCTATGCGTGTGGTCTCCCGAGTTAAACTCCTCTGGAAACTCTCTTGTAGGTACAAAGGCATTGGAGCTTTTTAGTGAGCTTACAGGTTTATCTATTTTTTAATGGCCTCAAATTATAAACGCGCGCCGTGGTCAGGACATTCCGAGCTGCTACTTAAGACTTTATCCAGTTTACTAAGGAAAGTTTTTTTCTTTAAAATGAAAAGCCGGTCAAATAACTTGAAGGGGGAGAATAGGGGAATGTTGCCTTAGCTCTTATTGATTTTGAAGGACAAGATACCATCTTTATAACTTTGGGTGATTGTTTTAGGATCAATAATATCTTCTGTAGGGATAATATTACTAAAGGTTTCAGAACGGTTACTTTGATGGGTTTCTCCGTTTTCGTCAACCACCTTTTCTGAGAAACGCCGTCCAAAATTAACGCGAATGGTGCGATCAAACCCTGTTACTTGAACTTTTTCATATTCGTAATCGGGGACCTTGAGGCTAACAATATAATGATCGCCCTTATCCACTAATTTTGTCTGCATTTTATTAATTCTATAAAAATCATTATCTACCTTTTCGGTGATGCTCTTACGTTCAGTTGAGAGCTCGTTTTTAAGTTTTCTTCTCTCTTCGGCAAAGCGGGTTTTGGCCTGGTTGATGACATGTTCTTGGTCTTTAGTCATATCAGAGATTTTCTTTTTAAAGTTATTGTGATGTTGCTTGAGAAGTCGTTGCTGTTGGGTCTCTTGCATTAATTTTTCACGTCCAAAAATTTGCTGGCGCTTAAAGGTTTCACTTTTTTGATTTGCCTTGATTTCCTGCATTTTTTTACTATGGTGGAGGCGATTTTTGGTAAACTCTTGTTGTTGCTTCTGGACAGCATCCTGCAATTCCACTTTATATTGGGCATTGAGGCGATCCATCTTCCCTTGATACTTATTTTGATTTTCAACAACTTTAAGATTGGATTGATATTGCATTTCATGTAGTGAAGTATTGGTATCTTTTTGAATGTTTTGGAGTTTGTTTTGGGCCTGTTCGCTGATTTTTATTGCCTGCTCTCTGGCAATATCATATTTTTCGCTTAATCGTTGGGCGTGGAGGTCTTGTTGCTCCTTAAGGTCTTTTTTATGATCTTGACGGATGGTAAAACGCTGTTGCTCAAGTCTTCTTTCTACCTCAGTCATGTCGGCCTTAATTTGCTCGAGCCGCTGATGTTTGCCTTCTAGGGTATGGATTAATTTTTGTTTATTGGCGTCTCTGACTTCATTAACTTTGAGTTCGCCTTCGTGATGGGTTTGTTCTGCTCTCTTGGAATAGATTTCATCGATTTTATCGAGTTCCTTTTCCTTTGCTTTAATTTTTCGCCGTTGGAGGTCATTCAACCTTTTTAGTTGTCTTCTGTTTTCAACTAAATCGGCGTTTGAAACTTTCAAATCTCTCCTTCAGACCTAATTTCCTCAAGTTTGGCACTTTTAAGAGGGGCGTCGCAAGTTGGCGTTTGTCCGGTATGCCCCTTACACATCCATGATCGCAATAAATCAACTTGAATAGAACTTCTACCACCGTGATAGGCGAGATATGATACTGGATCGAGAGTAGAGGTGATGAGGCGGGCATCTTTGTTTAAAGAGTAGGGGGCGGATGAACGCACAAAGTATTGATAAACACGATACTCGGCGCTGGCCGCCAGAGAAAGTGTTAATAATATGAGCGTCCATATGAATTTCATGTTTAATGAAGCTCCGATTGACAGTCGAGGATCTTTCCTTCGACCATCGCCAAAAAGGCCTTCACAAATAATTTACGATCTATTTCTGGCATAGAAATTAAGATTGTTTTTTTTCGATCTAAGCTTTTATGTTGAATAATTCTTTTGAATAATTGCTTGGCCTTGACCTTTTCGTTTCCTGTTAACTTACGAGTGACGTTACGTAACTCATCGATCCAACTAAGTTCAAATAAAGGGAAATATCCTTTTGCTCCCAATTCAACTAGTGATTTTAAAGTTTGGTCATCGCGGTGATAAAATTCCAATGTTCTCCTCCTAACAAGCCGTCCAATGCCATGCTACCAACTTTAACATTAAAACAGGATAGGGTAAGGATTTCCGATACGTTTGGTTGGACGTTTTATTAAGGACTTAGCACTAGACTAAAAAGAACGAGAAAAAAACTCCATTTAATTCTTGGCCTGACCGAGGGCCATCTTCTTAGTAAAATAATAGATAGAAATTGTCATCAAGGATGAATAAATGAAATTGTGGAGCTCTCTTTTATTTAGTGTACTTTTAATGACTAGGAGTTATGCCCTGGTTGATTATAGTGAAAGTGAATCGGAATTTCGCCCAAAAAGCGCTACACCTACTCCTCGTATTAAAAAACGTTCCTCGCCTAAAATTAAAAAAGTGCGCTCTTCGAGACGCTCACCTTCTAAGGGTGGAGGACAAAATATTTTTCTAGGAAGCTCTTATGAAAATATGGATGTTTCGAGCTTCAAAACTGGTGGTCAATTGTCACGAGTTAATATCGCCGGGCATTTTCAAACCCCTTTTAATGTCTCTTTAGGTGCTGAATATTGGCATGTTCTTGAGAGTAAAGGCTATGGTTATCTAACAGAGGATAAAGGTAATGCATCTGTCATTTTGGGATTAAATTGGCTTAAGTTTGGTAATAAAAATGACGGAACAACGATTGATATTTTGGCCGGTATGTCATTCGGGCAGGCCAACTCTACCTTTGCGACAAGTCGGACAGATAAAATAGTAGGAGTTGAAACCAATAAGTCATTTTACCAATTCGCTTTAGGACTCGGTTTTAAATATTTATTAACGGGGGCGGTCACTAACCCCGAGGAAATGGAAATTGGTAATATCCGTAAGCTTTATGCCTTTCTTTCCTGGCGGGCGACGCAAGATATTCGCTTTTTGGCCGAAGCAGGGACTAATACTGTCGGTGCTAAGAGAGATGTGATGAATGGTCTAAGCGAGGATATCACTTTTGGTTACTTCACACCAAAACTTAATCTAGGAGTTGGGCAGAGTGTTTTTTTAGAGCTTGGCGCCTTATTTAGAACGAAGCGTATGCAGAAAAACGATGTTATTAGGGCACGCCTCTATGATCTAAAGGGCGCCTACGGTAATTCCTTAACTGCCAGCCTTAACATAGCGTTTTAATGATGAAGTTTAAAAATATATACTATTGTTGTCAATGTCACAGTATCTTCGCTGAATTGGAAAACCTTTTATTTGTTGAAGAAAATTCGAGTCGGGGTTTTTGCTCTGAGGACTGCATTGAAAAATTTTATGACCCGCTAGTTGAACACTTTGCCTCGATCATTGATGATAAGCGGCAAGATATTGGAATTGACGATGATGCTTTGGCCATTTTTGATGATGACCTTCATTATCAGGAGAAAATTCTTAATAATCCTGATGAGCTATGGCGCCATGCTAATGATTTAGAAGAGGATCTTTTCATCCTTGTAAAGGAGTTCCAGGATGAGCAATATGGTCATTTTTACGGACTGACCTTTTGTTACCTTTACGAAAAAGAAGTCTCCTTTATTCTCGCCCAATTTTATACTTACTCTGAAGAATTAGTCGATTTTTTTCGAGGAGGTGAGGAGATTAAATGCCTTAAGGATTGGATTGTGTCTCCCTCGGAATCTCTACTTGGTGAAAGCGTTCTGGAAAGAGAAGTTGATTCTGATTTTTTGCAGATGATTGAGCAGAAAAAAGGCGCCCTCTTGGCGGAGATTATCTCAAACCGCAAAGAAAGTGATATCCCATTAGAAGCTTTTGCTCACTATGAAGATTATTTTATATCGACCTATAAGAGTCCTGATGAGATTTGTCGGATAATAGATGATGATGGTGATGATATTTATTGCTATATCAAAGCACATGATCGTGAAGAGGTAAGCTTTTATTATTACATCCTTTGTCTCTTTCCTGGAGATCGGACGGACTTTTTACCTGAGCACGCAACTCCTATAATTGGGTTCCCGTCCGTCGACGGCGAAACTTATGGTAATTATTTGAATGGAGTGCTTGTTAAGGGTAGCTTAAAAAACTAAGCAAATCCTTAAGTTCCTTATATAATGCCCCGAAACGGTTTATATGCGGACTGTATTTGCATTTTCTTTATTGATTATCGTTTTGATGAGTGGGCTCGTTCTTGTTTCTAATGCCCCTTTTCACTTCTATGACCATGCACTTAAGTATGGGGTTGAAAGTGAGTATTTGCAAATGGGTCCAGTGTCGGAGCTCTACCTTAAAACCCACCTCGTTGACGATGATTTTGATGTTCCAAAAAATATAGATGACATGTGGGAAATCTTGCCTTTTCAGAATCTGGTTGTCCCCATTCCTACAGCTCATCCCTTTTATGAAATTGCACCTAAGGTAAAATTAAAGGTTGGACAAGTTCGGGTAGGCCTCTCTTTTGTCGGCCGTCATCATGGTGAAATTTTAAGATTAACGCCCTTTCCTTTTGAAGAATTTCAAATTGATACTCTTGGGCAAAAGCTTTTTAGCTTACCTCTTTTTAAAAATTATTTGGCAGAAAAATCGAGTGGAGAAATATGGGCCGATCTATTTGGGAAAGATCTCCATATGCCTTATCCTCAGGGAATCTTTACACGTCTAAGTATGCTCAATCTCCAATATGTAAGGGAGGTCATTTATAATATTTATTTGATAAAAATGAGAAAAGCATTTTTTCCCGACAATATGGTACAAATCAAATATTATCCAGAAAGGGGTTTTGGTAATATCGAAATGGGCCCATCAGTTGATGATATGCGACTTATAAAGCGCGAAATTTTCTTTCTCAAAAATAACCATAAGATGATTTCTTTTGAGTTGATGTCGTTGCCTGAAGACGAGCATTCTCTTATTATTAAGCGCAAGGTGTTGGAGCAGCTACGTCCTAAAACGATACACGAAAATAGTGCCCAGATGAGTACAGAGTTTCATGCCCTTACTTTTCCAGAGAAATTATCACATAAGGGCTTTTCTTATCTCTTTTCGGCATGGTCGATGGAGCAGGATAACCGTGAGTATATGCGAGAGCTTATTTATTTTCTTGAGAAGGGTAAAAGTATCGAGCAGCGGTTAAAACCCCTGCGTGACCTTTCTTATATTCTTTACGGAACAAATTTTTCAACTGATACAGAGCTATTAAGAGAAACTGCAGAAGAAAGGTTGAAACGAGGTAAAAAAGAGGAAATTGAAAATCAGATAGAGAAAGAGAAAAAGGAGCAGGAGGAAGTACCTCTTGAAGCATTTCAAAGTAAAGAGGAGAGACTTGATTATTATTTAGAAAATGCTAAAGAAAGTGGTCAAGATACTGATCAAGATGATAGTACTCTGCCTTTAGATTGAAAATCCAATCCCTAAATTAATAAAACTACCTGAAAGTGAAGACATTTCATCTTGGGTATTATTTGTGGGGTATTCAATGGTGCCCAATCCTGGTGTCATCCAATAATGGTAACCCATTCCAATTAATGCTTGTACCGACTTTTTATTAAAGAATCGCAATTGTACCCGGGGAGATAACCCAAAAAGAAAGCTATTATAATCTTCAAAATTATTAACTCTGACTAAAAATTGATTGGAAAGGAGGCCTTCTGTTAATATTTCAAAGTCAAAAAGATCATTGCGATAAGGGATTAAGGCCAATCCGGCCTTCAATGCCAATGTATGATAAGTGATTGTTTCTGTACTTTGCGTGAAATAATGGCCGCCGAAGCTATAACCCCACCATTTTGTAGGATTACGGTGATCCCAGTTGATAGATAATTCAGTGGCGGTAGGGGATGTCTCATTCATCGTCTCCATAGGGACTGTGGAGCTTGCCGATAATGACGTTTGGAGGTAATGCAAGGATATTTGATTATGATCGCGCCAATCGTCAGGAAGTTCTTTATTATCTTTTTTATCGCCTTTTTTGAAGCGAAATTCGTTACGCTTAGTATGCCGAGGTTTAAGTTTGGCATTATACTTCTCGCCTTCAATTCGAATATCTTGGGTACGGATATAGGCAATACGTCCGGCAGTCACCATAGGGAGAAGCTGGCCCCATTTTCTTTTGACCTTTCCAACCCAGAGCTTTTGACCACGGCGGAGATAGCCAATAGCATGCTCCATATTCACATCGCCATAAATGACGGCACGGGCACTAACAACAACGGCCGATTGTTGCGCGAAAATTGGGATGCAAAGCGCAAATGTTAATAATGAAATTAAAATTTTTTTCATAGTTTTATTATATGTTCTTTATTATTTTTTTTCGAGATTTTGTTTAAATAAACTGACACTAAATACAAATTTAGTTAACATTTTATTATGCTTAAGGCCTTATTTTTCTTATTCATCGGGATTTTGCTAAATCGCTCATTTTTGGCCTATCCTAATTTTATTGGTCACGGCTATAGTGCCTGTTTGACTTGCCATTATAATCCCTATGGTAATGGACCTCTGAATGATTATGGGCGTGCTGTTTCAGCTGTGGCGATTTCCGGTCGTTGGTTCGCTCCCGGAACGAGTGACGAAGAATTGGGAAAATCCTCCAATTTCCTTATGGGCAAAGGTGATTTGCCAAAATGGTTTAAACCCTCCGCCAATTACCGTGGCCTTTTTCTCAGAACCAACCCCGGCCGTGAGACAGAGGAGTCGCAATGGATCAATATGATGGCCAATGTGAACGCTGTTATGAGACTGGGTGAAAAAGATAAGTATATTATTGTTGCCAGCGCTGGTTATGCGCCAAAACCATTAAGCGATGAGAATGGCATTCATAAGACTTATCGCTCTCGTGAGCATTACCTTGGCCTAAGACCAAATACCAATATGGGAGCTTATATTGGTCTTATGGATAAAGTCTATGGGATCCGCCATCCGGATCATATCGCCTATGGCCGAATTTTGACTGAAAATACCATGAACGATCAAACCTACGCTATTATGGGCCATTTCAATTATGGAAGATTTGAAACTGGCCTTCAGTATTTCTTTGGGAATCTGACTCAGGATGCGGCCTTACGGCAAAAAGGCTATAGCTTCAAGGGCGAGTTTTTAGTTGATTCAGAAACTAAGGTTGGCCTTTCTCTTCTTTCCTCGGCCTCAACCTTTCTTGAAAATTTTAATTACGCTCTTCATATGAAAAAGGGATTTGGTAAAGGCTTTTCCTTGATGATGGAGTTGGGGCAAGCTAATAAAACGGCGCCTTTGCGCAATTCTGAGTTTGCAAGTCGTTATGCCTTTATTCAAAGTCATTTTATGCTTGCGCGTGGCCTTTATTATATGACTACAGTTGAATATATGATGCCAGACACGGAGTTGACCGATTACGTGATGCGCGTGTCTCCGGGCTTTCAATTTTTTCCAATGCAACGTTTAGAGGGACGAGTCGAAGTTACCAATACGCGCAATTTTAGTGAAACGAGTGTGGTCCAGGACCGCTGGACTATCATGGGGCAATTGCATTTATGGTTTTAAGAAAATGGATTTACCTTATTCTTATATTGGTCTGGGGAGGAACAGCTCTTAACGCCAAATCTATTTTTAAATTGCGAGATCTCCTCCATACCAAAGATTATAAAGAATTTTCTTACCGTATAAAGCGAATTGGTAGACCCTGGCGTTCTTATCGGCCACGGCAACTGAAAAACCTCGCTTTAGTCCTAACTAAGAGAAAGCGATTTGCCGAAGCCTACCTCGTTTATGGCAAGCTTATGATGACTTTTCATAAGAGGGAATACCGAGAGGTTCGACGCATGCTCGAATTAAAAAAGAAAATTCGAGGAAAACTCACTCGACCTTTTCTCAATACTCTTTTGGCCCAGTCGCAATTACTTTTTGAAATTTATAAGCAAAATTATCACCGATATAAGCCTGGCCAGATGAGGAAAGCGCGGCGGAAATTCTACCGCCAAGTCAATCTCTTACAAGTTCTCGATGAGAAGAATGAAGATCGTCTGGATGAATTAGAAGAGGCATTGGAAGCTTTTGAAGAAGAAGAGAAGCGAAAAAGGCAAAAGGGTCACTATGTTATTCGTTTAGGCCAGCGTATGTATAAGGGGAAGTTACATCTGATTCGTGAATCTGACGACTCTGATAATCTCTTGATTTCTTCCGCCCGTGTGATGGACTTTGGTCTGGCCTATGAAGTACAGAATTATTATTTCTCCTATCATTTTGCTTTCCATTACATGTATGGCGCTGCGGGGGTTCAGTCGGAACAAACCAATATCTCTTATTTTCAAGATGGCGTTGGCGTTGGAGCTTATGCTTTTATACCAGGTACGATGTGGAAATTTAATGGGGGAAGAACGGCCTTTGGACTAGAGTTTCCCTTGATGTTTAGGCAAGGGAATTTCACGGCGCCAACAGGTTTTAAGTTTAAAAATACATTCCGCTATGGTATTGGCCTTTCTCTTATTTCCCGCTGGATGTTTGGGTCTCATTTTGGCCTAGAATTCTCTTTTGGCCGCATGACTTCAATGGAATCGAGCTTATGGCATCTTGGTATGCTCTATGGATTTTGAAATTACTGAAGTAAAACTTATTAGTCTGTTTAATCGAGCAGTTTGAATTATGATCTGGTTAAGCTAGACTTGTTTCTTGTGAAATCCTTTCAAATCGGCAACCTCTCTTGTTTATTTTAATTGTTTGCCAATAGTTTCTTTTGGGATCTTCTCCTAGAGAAAAGGTGCATTTCTTTATTAACTAAAAGTTAAATTCTAGGACAAATTTCTTAAGTTTTTTAAAATCGTCCGATGCCGAAAGGCTAATAATGCCTTTAAAGAGGCTTAGGGAGGAGGCCATGCTATTTACAAAGGGGACTATAATAATTTTTTTAATAGGTCTGTTGGGCAGAACTCAAGCAGAAGATGTAAATCATGTCCAAATAATTCTCCAGAATAACTCTTGTATAAGCTGCCATGGGGAGGGCTCTCGTACTGGTGATTTTAAGTCCCTTGATACCGATGAGAAGTGGCGCAATAGTGGTTATATCACAGTGGGAGATGGGGAGACTTCATATTTTATTCAGAGAATAAAAAATGCTGGTGGCAATATGCCCTTAGGAGCGGCTCCTTTATCAAGCGATGATTTTAATTACCTCAAGTCTTATATTACCAATTTACCTGCTAATAGTGGAGGTGGGAATGATTCAGGTGGCAGGAGTGATGGTGAAATAGATTTAGGCAGCGACTCAAATTCTATTGCCGGTCAATTATTAATTTTTAACCGTTGTTATTCCCAATTTACGCGCAAAATATTAAATGAAAACAACACCTATATAACTCAAATAGAGAATAAAGAAATAACAGCAAGTGACGCCTGTATGGATTTGTTGGCAAAGGCCAATTTAAAAGGATCAACTGGCGAGGTTGGCTCTGATCTTGAGGGAAAAGAAATTATTAAAACATTTAATGATTTTCACGCGACTTGGTTTCCCTCTCGAGATTTAGAGAAAAATACGGATAATGAGCTAACCAATTCTATTTTTGATGAGGTCTCTCCCGCCCTTTATTTTACTCAAAACTTATTTTCTGAGGGCGTTTTTAAAAATATTTTTAGTGGCACAACTTCGGTGAAGGCGCAAAGACTAAAAGATGGGAATCGTGTTTTTTATAAAGCGGATCAATCGCAAATAGCACAGGGGAATACCATTGAGCGAATCCAGGAGGGCGAGATTGTTGGGGTCTCGGCCAAAAAAGATTATATATTCAATCGTGTTCGCAATATAAGTAACGGTAATATTGAAGAGGATCCCCAAAGTATCTTTAAAGGCTTTGGGGGAGGCGTTTTAGGCGACCCTGCCAATATTTTAATGAGTGCTGGAGCGCATATTGGCCGTAATAGTGATGGCGGGAGGATTTTGATGCGGACTTTAAGTAAAAATCTATTCCAACAATTTTTCTGCCGAGAATTACCTTTAGTACGACCAGGAGATGAAGTTCCTTTTGTTCACCCTTCTCTATCGAGTAGGCTTCCTTTTAGAAATGGCAACTCTTGCATGCGTTGTCATTCTAGTATTGATCCCTTGGCGCGTGGTTTTCGTAAATTAAGAGTTAATTATACAGAAGGTAATAATGGCCTTATTGGCGCTAATTTAAAAATACATTATTTGCATCAATTTAAAACTTCTATGAATGCCGAAGATCTCACGGAATGGCCAGAAAAGGATCAGGATTTCCATAAAAGGCCGGCCAATGGGCGCCTCTTTATGAGGACAATCGATGGGACCTTGATTGATGAAAGCTTTGAGGGCCTTGAGGAGTTAGGGCAGGTCATAATGCAACTTGATGATGTCTATGCTTGCACAGCTTCGCGTTACTATCATTTTTTAACAGGCATTAAAGTTAACCTCGACGATTTAGACAATCCTAGTGCCGCAACTTTAAGCGCAAAAGAAATTGAATACCGCGACCATATTATTAAACTAGGCCGCGAATTAAAAAAGCATCAAAGTCTTAAGGAATTGATAAGGCAAATTATCAATTCGAAAAGTTTCTATCGGCCTGGCCTAGGGGTAGAGTAATGAAAAAAATAAACCGCAGGACTTTGTTGTCCTATATGGGAATGTCTCCTATTGCGCTTTCCCAGTGTGGACCAATTGGGATCTTATTGACCTCCTTTATAAATAAAACCTATGCTCAGGCAATGGGAAGTGATTTTGCTTCCAATCTTGTTAATATATATATGAGTGGAGGGCCAGCGCGTTGGATGTTTGATCTTCCCTTAAACCCAAACGGCAATGATCCCTTTGTTCAAAACACAACGGCGATTACGTCTTTTAGCGAATCGACGAATCGAGGAGAGTATCAGCATATTAAAAAGGGGGAGTTTTTTGTCCCGCGTTTATGGGATGCTTTAATTCCCACTTCAAATGGGCAAACTGCACGTATGGATAATTTTTTGCAGCATATGCTTATGATTAGAGGGGTCAATACTGGTAGTGATGGACACGGCGTCAATGCCATCCGTGAGTATCAACCCATCGCCGGTACCTTAACTTTATCAGGCCTATTGGCCGATGTTTCAAACCGACCCATTCCAGCGACGTCATTTAAAAATATTCCTTTTCTCTCTGGAACCGGGATTGGTATGTCAGTTATTGGCGGTCGAAATCCCATTTTAAATTTATTAAACCCTTTTAATTGGAAAAATGGACGCTCTTTTAATGGGGGCGCAAGTGAAGACTTAATCGACCAGGCGATGTCTATCCTAGAAAAAAATGTCGACGCCAGAGAGTTAAAATACAAATCAATTTTTAAAGATCGACTCCTGGCCAAGCAGATGTTTAAGCGCCAATTTGGCGATCTTGGCGAAGTCTATAGCAAATTAACAGCAAAATATGCAGCAATAATGAAGGACGCGCTTACAGATTCTCGTTTTAACATAGGTTCCGGAGTTGATGAAGGGGAGTTTCTTACTAAAGGGAATATTGCAGGAATCCCGCCCGAATATTATAATTTGGCGGGCATACGTATTCTCGGAAGCGATTATAATGCCGTACCCGATGGCATGGATCTAAGAACAACCTTAAAAGAGAGTCCTATCATTACGGGCCTAGTTGAAGGATTTGCCACGACAGAATTTATTCTCAAAGAGAAATTATCAAATGCTATGACGATTGGTCTTGGAAATTTATATGGCCTTGCTATAAATTCTTCATTTAATAATGGTCAGAGTAAAACCGTAAGTTTTGGTAATGATTCTCACGAATCGGGAGCTATTCCTACTTTGTATTATTTTTCAAAATATTATCAAGCGATGGGGGGCTGCCTTAACGAATTAATTAATACTTTAAAGGCGCAGGGAACTTTTAAGGATACCGTTATTCGTGTTCATGGGGATTTTAATCGCTCGGCCAAAAGTGATGGTAAAGGGTCAGATCATGGTTGGAATGGCTCTTGCAATTCCTTCATAAGTGGCAAGATCAATCAAAATATAATTATAGGAAATTGCCAGGCCACAACTTCTCAAAATTATAAGGGGAGTTGGGGAGAAAGTGCACCTATTGCTGAGCTAAACAATCGTGAGATAAGCTCTGGTAATATTATCGCAACTGCGGCGACATTACTTGGAGTTAAAAATCCGTTGAAGAATTCGGATAGTTTGGTATTTGACGAGCAAGGAGTCATTAAAACAAACCTAGGGACTAAAAATGTTTAAGTTCATCCTACTCATGGGCATTTTACTGGCGAGTTGTGTTCCTGAAGATACAGGTGAAAAAGATTTAAAATTTAAGGACCTCAAAGAAAGGGAAGAAGAGGGCGATACCAATTATCCTGGTAAGCTTGGGCCGCCGCTAGGGGAGACTCCCACCCCCATTGGAAAACCACCCACCCCGAGCGGCGGCGAACCTTCTCCAGCTCCTAGCAAGGGTACTATCCCGGGGAAATATGTGAGTATTGGAGCGATGGATATTCGCCATGGAGATCGCTTTTATATCGCTAGTACAATTAGGAGTATTTTTGGGCCGGAGTCTGAGTCCATCGCCAATGATCAAATTAAAAATAAGCTTAGTTTATTTGGAGGTATTTGTGATCGTTATCGGGATAAAGATTGTGATTTGAAAACAAATAACACCCGGTTTAGTTATTCTAATACCGCCCGTTCTGGAATGATGACCAAGGTTTGTGAGGATTTAGTTAACCGAAATGCGACTATTGATTTTTTCCTCAACCGTAACGGCCTGACTCGATCGTCTAATGTTTCGGCGGCGAGCATAGAAAAGCAATATAGACTTTTTTACCCTAAGCAAATACCGTCTAGTGAATATGTCGCAAAATTAATGGAAGTGAAAAGAGCTATCCTCGTCAGTGATGATTCTTGGCGTGTTATCACTTTGGCGATTTGTTTATCGCCAGGGTGGCTTATTCCCTAATTAAAGGGAGTTAATCCAATCGACGATAATCTGATAGTCTGAGGCAGAAATACTTGGAAAGTTTTTGGGCATATCTCCTCCTGGGGACCACCCGCTTAGCCGGGAAACGATCGTACTATTTGAAGGGTCGCCAGGGAGGACGAGATTGCTTTCCCAAGATGTTTGCCATTGAGGAGCGGTGATAAAATCGGCCCAATGAGAATGAGTACCTGTATGGCAAGAAATGCATTTATCAGACATGACCTCGTAGAAATTAATAAACTGCTGAGTGCCTGTCGCGCGTGAGGCCGAGTAGCGACTGGCATCAAATGAATTGGAATTATAATCCTGACCGCAGGCGGTCAGAAGATTAAGAAGCAGAAAAAGGTAAAAGGGCCTTAATTTTGATAACATCTTTTACTCCAACTCCCATATAATTAATTCCTTTAAATTTAAAATCTTTTAAATTGATTTTAAAATAAAGAGATAATGAGCCTTTTCCCTCCTTATAGACGAAGGAGATTTTTTTCTGGATACCGCGAATAGAAATTATTGCAGATCCTTTGCCCTTTTTTCCAACAGCTTTTAAAATTTTAACATAGGGGTGCTTTTTTGCCTCCAATTTCTTTTTTAAATGCTTATCTCGTAAGTCGATACCAGATGACAGCTTTTTGACGGGAAATTTAAGCATTTTTGCTTGGAAACCACCGGCCGTTTTTGATATTTTCCCTTTTACCTTTGTTCCTTTGATATCAAAAGAGCCAGCGGGGGAGAGTGAGATATGGATTTGGTATTGGGTTTTTGCAAAAATAAAGGGTGCATTGAGTAGAAAAATGAGAGTTAAAATCAATTGCTTCACAAAAGCTCCTGGATACAGATTGATATGGTTTTATTATAAGGCAAAATCGTGATTTTATGCAGAGAATCCTTGTCTTTTTTCTCTGTTTGGTAAGCTCCTATTTCGGTGCAGGCGCCCTTGTTGATGCGGCGCGCTTTGTGCGAAGGTTAGGTTATAATGCCTTGATTAGGACTCCTTTCCTCATAATTGCTAATAACTGGATTAATGAATGATCATAAATCTTGTCGGCGAACACTTTAAATTAAATATAGTTTGAGAATGTTCTTTTAGACAAAATTAATATTTACTCTTTGTGGAATTAATGGGGCCAAACATCCTTATCTGATAAAGGAAGACCGAAGGTTTTTAATTGGCAATTCAAAAGAATACGCATGCGACATTATAGGGCAATTATTATTATTGATACCCATGACGGGGGTCGCTCGTAACAGATAATTTATGAATTAAATTGGAGGAAGATATGATAAATCATACGAACGAAAATGGTAAAGCTGCAATGGGAGATATTGTGAGTAAGAGACTATCACCACACCTTGCAACCGCCACATGTACAATTTCATTTTCCTCCTCTATTTGGCGACAATTAAAAGATATGGGGTGGCAAGTTGATATGGGAAATATTTTAGAAATTGCCCGGATCGCCGGCATTATGGCCGTCAAAAGGGCACCAGAACTTCTTCCTCTTTGTTATCATATTCCCTTGGAAAGTGTTGAAATTGATTTCGATATGAAAGATGAAAGTGTCGATATTTGTTGTCGAGTGAAAACTAATTATCACAAAGGCTTTGAAATAGAGGCCCTCATCGGAGCGAATATTGCAGCACTTACCATATATGATATGTGTAAGTCCCTTGGCCATGAAATGAGTATTGGCTCGTGTTTTTTAATGGAGACACAAGATAGCGATAATGAAATCAAAGAAACTCATTAACGTTTACTCTTTAAGCATGACGGGCCAAGAGTTGAAAAAATGATCACATAATTAAAAACGATTTGTGGAAAACTTAATGAGGTTTTAACAAAAAATTGTCACCCTCTAAGCAATGGCATTATCGTTCATGAGCAACAAAATTTATAATTAATAATCGTATAATTAATAAAAAGGCTTGATACTTTTTCTCATTT
>JBFGZE010000077.1:0-16879 GCA_041586955.1 Bacteriovoracaceae bacterium | reverse complement strand
AGGCTTTGGGCGCCATTAAGAATCAATAAGTTTCCAAGCTTTCATTTATCACATTCCCAATTTGGAGAGGACATGACTTTACGCTCTCTTTTTGAGCATAAGGCAGATGGTTTTTTTATCGATATTGGAGCTCATCATCCAATTTTCTATTCCAATACTTACCATTTTTATCAAAAGGGTTGGCGTGGTATCAATATTGATGCCCAACCTGGTGCGATGGACATATTCAATTGCTTACGGCCAGAAGATATTAATATAGAGGCCTGTATCGCTGAGAAATCAGGCGTTAATGTTGATTTTTACGAATTTGATGCTCCAACTCTTAATACCATTGATGGAGAAATGGCAGAGGAAGTGATGGGCCGTGGTCATCGCTTAGTAAAAAAGCATAAGTTGAAAACGATAAATATTAGCGATTGTTTATCCGATTATAATTTAATGGATCGAACTATTGATCTTTTAAACATTGATATAGAAGGTGTTGACCAAGTCGTTTTACAAACGATTGATTTTTCGACGATTCGACCACGGGTTATTGCTTTTGAAGATCATCACTTTGATATTTTTGATTTGCAACAATCATCAAGTTTACAATTCTTAAAATCTAAGGGTTATGAGTTTTACGGCAAGACCGGGCCGACAATAATCATGCGCCTAATAGAGACCAATTAAATTTTTCTCCCGCATCTCTTGATACCTATGTTTGGCACTAAGTGCCCGTATTTATAGGCAGTTTTTGCTTGTCTAAGAATTGTACAATACATAAGTATTACAAAATTGGGACATCATTTTCTATTCGCCGTGTACTCTGTGGTTAAGGATTATTTATGACAACCGCAATGGCAATTATTCAATTTTTAAAATGCAATGATATTCACCATATATTTGGTGTTAGTGGTGCTAATATTGAAGAGTTGTTAATTGCGGCAGATCAAGATGGAGAAATTAAGATTGTTCTGGCGAAGGATGAATCATCCTCAGTCGCTATGGCGCAAGCCTATTATTTAAAAACGAATCGACCGGGAGTTATTTTTTCCACCTCAGGAGGTGGCGCCTTTAACTTAATTTCACCATTGGTTGAATCTTTAGAAAGTGAAATCCCGCTAATGGCCTTAGTTGGTCAAACAGACCAGTCGCTAGAGGGAAAAGGTGGATTTCAAGACAGCTCAGGGATTAGTTCTAGGGTGAACGCGAAAGATCTTTTTTCTCAAGTCACTCTTTCATGCGCAAAGCCGGACGGGCCGATTGATACTATTAAAACTTTAAATAAATTATTTACTCTGGCCCAAAAAGAAAGAGGACCTTGTGTTCTCTTGCTTAAAAAGAACCTTTTATCAAAAAAATTATTATGTTTACCAAAGATAGAAGCGACTCCAGTGGTCGACAAGGTTAATGCCATTGAACAAGGAAATATAACTTTCTTATTAAATGCTTTAGAGGATTGCGTTCAACCCCCTCTTATTATATTGGGTGAACTTAACAAATCTCTGAAAGAATCTTTCGCTTTTAAAAAATTTATTGAATATACCGGTGGCCATGTCGCAGTAACTCCCGAAGGTAAAGGATCTTTTGATAATTATTCACCACGCTTTTTGGGGGTTTGTGGTGTCATGGGGCATACAGAGGTAAAGCGCTTTTTAGAAACGACAGAATTAGTGATTACGATTGGCACGAGGATGCCCTATTTGGCCAGATACCAAATTGAGGATCTTCTTTTACGTAAAAAAGTAATTAATATTAATACGAGTACCTCTTTTCTCGAAAGTAAATCGATGACGACGATATCGACGCTTAATGAGTCATTTTTTAATAATGTGGTCGAAAAAATTGAACTTGGAACTCATTCCATTTCAGCTCTTACTGACTTTACTGTTCAGGATAATGAATTAGTCCATGATGAAACGAGTTTCAGTTCTCAAGCCATTTTAGGGACATTAAATAAATATATTGATCGCGATGCAGATATTTTTGTCGATGCCGGGAATACTGGTGCTAACGTCGTTCACCATTTAAAAGTATCAGGAAAAGGTCTTTTCTCAATGGCCTTATCAATGGGCGGGATGGGCCATACTTTTGGTGCGGCAATTGGCTCCTGTTTTTTATCGAACAATAGAACGTATGTTTTTTCTGGAGATGGTTCCTTTTATATGAAAGGCATGGAGATTCATACCGCTGTTGAACATAATTTACCGATTACATATTTCATCTTTAATAATAACTCTCATGGTATGTGCCATGTTCGGGAAGAAGTTTTTTATAGGGCCAATACAGGGACTAACGTTTTTAAAAAAACGATGATCGGTGCAGGAATGAATGAAATGTATCCTGGCCTCACCGCTTATGAAGTCAATTCGATTGAAGAGCTTAAACAAACATTAAAAAAATCCACTAATAAAAATGGACCAATACTTTTTAGTTTAAATATAGATCATAATGAAGTTCCACCCTTTAGCACTTTTCAATAGGTTTAAGGAGATTATCGATGGCAATTATTAATGAAGTCGAAATGTCGAAAATACCAAATTTAAAAAGAGTTGAGATTACCTCTAAAGATGAAATGGGAGGAATCCTCTCAGACCTAACTCATGCGGTTTACCCCCATGATGAATTATATGGTGAATTTTGTCCTGTTCATACCTATATTGACTGCCCACCTGAAAAGGTATTTGACTATATGTCCAATGTTCATTCTTTGGAAGAATGGTCTTATAGCGTCCGTGATTTAGTTCCGGCGGATAACAATGGGCTCTTTGTCGGCAAAGATAAAATTGGGGATAACACTAAAATATATTGCAAAATGGTGACAAACAAAGAGGCCTTATTAGTTGATTATCATTGCGCCTGGGATCAAGGAGATGATTTATGGATGATTTATCTCAATCGTATCGTTCCGGCGGACTTAGTTTTGAATAAACCTGGCTCAGTAGTTTTTTGGCAGAATTGCCGTCATCCTCATTACGATAATAATCCCTATAAAGACAAAGCACCCAAGGGAAGGCCGTGGGTAGGAGATTTTTGGGATATGTTCTACGCGGGCCATATGGTTGAGTTAATGAACTTAAAACGAATTTTGGAATTTCGTCATGCTCACAATCTGCCAATTGGTCCTTTTATTGAAGAGGGGTCGGTATGAAACCCATTAGTATCGCTGCCATCGCAACTGCAATGCCGATCCGTGAAATTGATAATGAGTTTTTCGGACAAAATCTAAAAGAAAGCAAAAATAAAATGTTTATGGGAACCAATAAGCGGCGGCATCTTGGTCGAGATGATAATGCATCTGATTTAATTGTTCGTGCGAGTAAAAAGATAATGGATGAGTTGAATCTCGATGGTGGCAAGGACATAGATATTATTATCACTAATGTCTCTATACCTGATCAGCCTTTTAATGGTTGTGGTGCTGTTGTCTCTGAACAATTGGGGGCAAAGGTAAAATATATTTTTGATCTCCATAATACCGGTTGTGTCTCTTTTATTCATATGATTGACCTGGCCCGGGCCCTTATGACGGCCAATAATGTCAAAACTGCCTTAGTTGCCTCTGTACAAAGCGCAGCAGGTCGTATATTTTCTCAGGAAGATGTGAAAACACGGCCCCAGGCAGCGATTCCTGGTGACGGTTGTGGTGTTGCTTATTTGGTTAATGATGATAAATCCCCGATAATTTCCCTTGTTCAGGAGAATTATCCCGCTTATTCAAACGATATGTATGCGAGTTTTGAATGCGGTAGAAAGTGGTGGGAAGCCGGTCAATCTAGTGGTCATATCGACTTTAATCCAGCGAAGACAGCGAAAATTACAGTACGTGGTAATAAATTGGTACCAACTATTTCTAAACAGGCCTGTAAAGAGGCCGGTATTAGAACAGAAGACTTGGATTATCTTATTACCAATCAGCCCAATATCTTTTTTTTGAGAAATTGGCGAGAAGCGTTGCAATTATCCGAAGAGAAACACCTCCATACATTTGAAAAATACGCCAACTTATTTGGCGCAGGTATTCCTGTTACCCTTTGTGAAAATATTCATAATAACCGGGTGCAGGAAGGCGACATTATTTGCTTGTCTGGCTTTTCCCATGCAGGTGATTATGCAGCAGCTTGCATTCTTAAGTGGGGCGGCCAGGCGTTTATTGCCTGAAATAATATTAGCAACTTAGTGGCAAAACAAAATTAGTTTATGCTGCTGCTAGGGTGTGAAAATTTAAATTTTATATATCATTCCACGCCTACTTAAGTTATGGTGCGGAATGTTAACCATGGGAGTTTTATTTTGAATTTTGAACAATTGGGCCTAGGCCCCAACTTATTAAAAGCTATTAATGAATTAGGATATACGGAACCAACCGAAATTCAAGAAAAGGCCATTGGTCACCTTACGGCAAATGACACAGACTTTGTCGGACAGGCGCAAACAGGGACAGGAAAAACCGCAGCATTTGTTTTACCTTTACTTGAAAAATTAGACCCTAAAAATAAAAATATTCAGGCCATTATCTTGAGCCCAACCCGCGAATTGGCCAATCAGGTATCGCGTGAAGTTGAGAAACTTTCAAAATATACTGAGTTAACATCTGTTGCTATTTTTGGTGGTGTTTCTTACACAAAGCAAATGCAAGATATTCGTAGAAAGCGACCACAAATTATTGTTGGTACGCCAGGGCGGATGCTTGACCTTTTAAGACAAAAAGTTCTCAAATTCGATAATGTAAATTATGGAATTTTAGATGAAGCTGATGAAATGCTTAATATGGGCTTTTTTGATGATGTAGAAGAGATCCTTAGCTTGGTTCAAGATGATAGTCGCTTATGGATGTTTTCAGCGACTATGCCACGTCCAATCCTAGACCTCATTAAAAAGCAATTTAGAAACCCTGAGGTTTTTAAGGTCGAGCGCAAAAGTATGAGTAATGACAGTATTGATCAACGTTATCATATTGTTAGGCAAAGGTTTCAAAAAGAGGCCTTATCTAGAATTCTTGATAGCGATGATAAATTTTATGGAATTGTTTTTTGCAATACTCGTAAAGACACTCGTGAGCTGTCTGAGGAATTATTAAAGAAGGGCTATAGTGTTGAAGTTTTACACGGTGATCTTAAGCAAATGGATCGCGATATGGCGATGAAGCGTTTTAAGTCAGGTAAATCAAGACTTCTTATTTGTACTGATGTTGCGGCCAGAGGGATCGACGTGACCGATCTTACTCATGTTGTAAATTTAGGTATTCCTCAAGATTTTGAGTCCTATGTTCACCGTATCGGCCGTACTGGTCGTGCAGGTCAAAAGGGCGTGGCCATTACTTTAGTGGACCCAAGAGATATGCATCGTTTTCGTCGCTTAGAAAAGTTTACCAACTCAGTGGTTAAAAAATGTGATCTTCCCTCTGTCGAAAGCTTAAAAAATGTCATTGTGTCAAAAGACCTTGAAGGTGTTGAAAACGTGATTGAAGCTGTCCTCGGTAAAGGAGAAAATTTTCAAGTAGACGCGATCTTCTCTCAATTTCAAGAGAAATTTAGTGCTCTTAATAAAGAAGAATTGTTAAAAGTAGTTTTTACTTGGAAGTATAATAAAGAGTTTCGCCGTTTAAATGATCTTCCCAACCTTGAAGAGGAGCTTCATACTAGAGGTGCCCGTAGTAGAGATGGTGGTAGAGACAGTAGAGACAATAGAGGAAATAGAGGCCAATCAGATAGAGGTCCTAGACAAAGAAGAAGAACCAATAGTGATAACGTTCGCCTTTTTGTAAACGTTGGTAAAAAAGACGGTTTACATTTAAATAGCCTTCTTGATGAAGTATCGACTATTTCTGGAGTGAAGAGACAAAATATTAGAAATGTTGAACTTAAAGAGCGCTTTAGTTTTATTGACGTGCCAAAGGATTCATTTGAAAAATTTAGCGGTGTTAAAAACCATAAGTATAAAGGGCGTAAGGTTCATTTCGAAATGGCCCAACGTTAATTAGGCCATAAATTCAAAAATATAATTATTAAGAGGGTGTCCATTGGATGCCCTTTTTTTCGCCAATATTTTAATTTCATCGTATTGATAGTACTTCTGATCTCCAGGTGTGCGGACATGATAGCGACCCTTAAAATGAGTTTCAAAAAATTGAATAATTCCTTGCCCGTTACTTAGTATTTCATTATCAGTTTCAATGAGTATCATAGGCTTCCATTCCTTGATAATATCTAAAGAGCCTTCTAAAACACTCAGTTCGGCACCTTCTACATCAATTTTAATCACTTGAATGTTTTTGATATTTGAACCCAGGGCGCTGGACAGAGGTTTCACCTGAACTTCTTCATACGAGGTTTGGTTTGCAAGATCACTTTTAAGAGAATGCCCACCATCATTAAGACCAGATTTATAGAGCTTTAAAATCTCATCTTTTGCACCGATGGCGTAGGATGAAATATGAACATGATCAAGGGAGTTGCTTGTTTTTGTTAATTCTAAGCATTTTCGAGTCAGTTTATCTGGTTCAAAAGAGAAAATGGCGCAACTTGGTCGGTATTTTGAAATATAAAAAGAAAAAAGTCCTATATTCGCACCAATATCAATAAAGGTACCCCCTTCTTTAAGTGCCGCAACGATCTCTTCTTTTTCGGCCAATTCGTAATTGTTAAAGCCATCCTCTTCGCCAAAGGAGAGATGAAAGGAGGGCCCCCGTAAATCTTTAGGATTAAAATGAATTCTTAGGTCATTTTTTTTCAGATCAATATAGGCAGTCTCATCGAGTAGAGGTAAAATAAGCTTTTTAAGCCAACGCCGACGTGAACAAAAAACATTAAATGAATTATTCATAAAAAAGTGCCTTATGTTAGAAAAAAGAGTATTGGGTGTATCCCTTTTATTGCATTTATTGATTCCCCTATTCTCAATAGGGTTTCTCCATCCAGATGAACAATATTATGCCCTCGATTATGCTTTTTTTAAACATAATTTAATTTCTAATTATCAATTCACCTGGGAGTATCACGAGCAAATCCGTCCCTGGTCTTTACCTTTTTTATTTTACATAATCATGGCGCCCTTAAAATTTTTAGGGATACAAAATCCTTTTATCTTGGCCTTGATTTGTCGCGTCGTCTCATCATTATTCGCTTTTTTGGGTATTTATTCTCTTATTCAAATAAGTCGCAAAATATTTTCATCTAAGCTTAATGATAAAAATCTCATCATTTTTCTAGGGTTGTCATGGCCATTATTATTAATGCACGCCCGGACCTCTTCTGAAAATTGGGCATCGATGACTTTTATTTTTGCCATCACTTTTCTGTTAAAAGAAAAAAAATGGGCATCATTCTTCTCGGGTCTACTTGTGGGATTGACCTTTTTTTTGCGCTTTCAAATGGCGCTTTTAATAGGTCCTTTATTGATTTTTGCCTTTATTAAATATCGCAAACTTTTATGGCCATTAATTTTAGGGGTTATGATCTCCTGCGCTGTGATGATTTGTGTTGATTTTTGGGGCTATGGAGAATTGGCGATCACCCCATGGAATTATTTTCGAGTTAATTTAATTGAGGGAAAGGTTAACCATTTTGGTATTTCCCCCTGGTATTATTATTTTAAAAAAGCTCTTTTGAAACTCATACCTTTTTGGGGGATTGGGATTTTTTGGTGTCTAAAAGATGAATTAATCAATTGGAAAGAAAATAAAAAATTTAAATATTTATTATTATCTTTATTACCTTTTTTTGCGATTCACCAAATAATTGGTCATAAGGAGCTGCGCTTTTTATTCCCGCTTCTCCCCTTTCTTTTAATTATTATGGCGAGCGAGAAGGCCGCCCGCTATCAAAAATGGACTAAAGTAATTATTGGAACCAATGCTCTTGTAATCCCTTTTCTTTTTTTTCCTATCTACAAACCTATGTTGATATACCAGGATTTATGGCAGAAAAAAGAAATTAAGACTTTGTATAAAATGAATGATAATAAAATTTTGGAAATGGATGTCTATAAAAGGTCTGACATGGAGATAGAAAAGCATCAAGATTTTGGGCCAGGCCATTACCTCACTCAAAACATAACCGATTTTGAGCTCTTGAATAAAAAGCGACAATGCCAAATTATATCCTCTACTTACCCAAGATGGATGATGGCCTTTAATTATTTTAATTGGTTGAAACGTTCTAGCGTATGGATTTTATCAAATTGCCGATAGCTGCAGTGCGCAAAGATTGACGAGAATATTTTATTTTGAACTTGATTCTTTGCATCTTTAACTTTATAAACAACCCTACGCAGCCGTAGCTCAGCTGGATAGAGTACCTGACTACGAATCAGGTGGTCGCAGGTTCGACTCCTGCCGGTTGCGCCATAAAAAACCCTCAATTTATTTGAGGGTTTTTTTTTGAAAACTTTTCCTTCTATCCTTCTCTCCTATTTGATTTACAATAAAATCAAAAACTTATGACTAATGAAAGCAAGGCCATAATGGTAAAAGCATCTCAAGGGCCAAAAACTATTTTGATGCCCCCCATTCTTTTCAATAGGTTAAAAATCCTCTCGGTAAGAACGCTGGATCCCCAAAGCTATGATAAATTTACTATATTAAATGGCCGAGTCATGAATACTTCGCTTATTTTGTCATATCTTTGTCATAAAGTGACCCTCGTCCAACTCAGAGAGAAGTTACAGAAAAAGCAAATTTCGACTTTATTTGTGGGCCCTTTTTTTCGAGGAATTTTTTTTCTTATCCTTATATTTACTAACCTGTGGATAACAGCAAAATATTATCCACCGTTTAACTGTCATTATATGCTTATGGCCTTGATCGTCTTTAGAAGGGGCATTTTGACCAACCTCTTTGGCATCTTTGAGCGTATTGTCGCTCATTTACCATTGATTTATAAAATGAGGCCAATTTTTACGAGGCCTCTCATTCAATTTGATGTATTTAGAAAGTTGTCAAGTTTTGGTATACCGGGCCAGCTTAAAAAAAATAGTCTGGGCGTTTTATCATGACTTCCACTGCAAGAATTTTTAATTTTAGTTTTCAATTATTGCACGTTTGGTTTTAATAGTATGGTTAAGTAAGACGTTAAGTCTTTCGATATTATATATATTAAGTGTAGGTTTTTTTGACTTTGCTGGTATTAAAGAGATAGGCCTGCTTATCAAAATAACACTTAGAAGAGGATAGGGTCCATGCAAATTATTTTAGATAAGTTAAAGTTAAAAAATGAAATAGATCGCTTGACCATACTTCATTGTATTGGCAACCTTTTTTTGGGACTGGCCCTCTTTGCGGATTTTATACTCGATAATTTTTCGTTTTTATCAGTGATTTTTCTTGCTGGATTTGTTTACTTTTCTTTTATTATTTTTCAAGTCAAAAAGAAACTTTACTATAGCTTTTGGACCTTTTCATTTTTCTTATGGATTTTTATCTTATCCCGGATTGGTCATTATACGTTTCAGGCCGAATATGATTTTGCTTTGACATCTTATATTTTGTCTCTGATCTTTCATGGAATAGAAATTTATGTACTGTCCTCTCCTATTTATTATCCTTTTGTTAGTTGGTGGGAATATGATTTTCGCTATCGCAATGACTTAAAAGTTAAAATAAAAAATGAAGAAGGAAAAGAGTTTGATGGGCGATTAGTTGATTTAAGAAGAGGCGCAGGTTGTCTCGCCAGCTTTGAAAAATTTCCAATTGGTAGCAAACTTACTGCAATGACACTCGATGGTGTTGAGGTTAAATGTATAATTCGTAGTTACCGCCAATACTCATTAGGTCGCCCCTATAATTATGGTGTTCTCTTTCAAGTGGATGGTTACGAATTTCTAAAAAGTTTTAATGAATTAAAAAATACATGGAATTATAGAAAGTCTGTGCTAAGAGAAAAGAAACTCCATAGGATGAAATAGTGATTTCGACAGATAACCAATGGTATATGAATTTGGCCTTAGATGAGGCCAATAAAGGTTACCGCCTAGGGGAAGTTCCTATAGGGGCAGTCCTTGTTGCCGCGGATGGAAAAATTTTGGCGAAAGGTCATAATCTTAAAGAAACTACCCATAATCCCTGCGGTCATGCAGAAATGCTTATTATGCAAATGGCAGGGCCACTTATTGAGAATTGGCGTCTCCAAGATTGCACATTATTTGTTACATTGGAACCGTGCCCGATGTGCCTTGCGGCCATGGTTCAAGCAAGAATTGGTAAATTGGTATTTGGTGCTTATGATCCGAAGGGAGGCGCGCTGAGCTTAGGCTATCATCTTAATAAAGATTCACGTTTAAATCATTCTTTTTCCGTAATGGGTGGAGTCTCTCATTATGATTGCTCACAAATCTTAAGCCAATTTTTTAGAGAGAGGCGAAAGTCCCATTTGAAATAAATATCTTAATCATTAGTCTTTCTTGAGTAGAGCATACCGGAATAAGAGGGATGTGGAAAACTTAATAATATAGCTTTTTAAATAAGTTATAATAGGAAATGAGTTTTCACGTTTAATGGCGGTGGTTGATATATGAAAATATTAATGTGCTCGTATTTACCCAAAACTAAAATGTTAGGAGGAGCAAAGGTTTATTTAGAAACAGCTGAAAGTTATCGTAATTTAGGTCATGATGTTACAGTTATAGGTATTGAAGACATATTTCCTGAATATATAGGCTTAAATCAAGCAGAAATCATAATTCAATTTCCTCCCATCTTAAAAAAATACATTCAAGAAAATATACAATCGTATGATGCTGTCGAATATGAATATTATTTTCTCCCCTATGAAAGACATGAGTTCCCTCGTGATAAACTTTTAATCGCACGTTCAGTCTTACTAATCCATCACCTTGATACAGTTAAAATTCCGGCATTCAAAACAATTCGCAGTTATGTGGGAAAACTTATTAAAGGAAAAAAAAGAAAAGAAGAAGCTGCTTTTAAGTTAACTCAGGCCAATAAAACCTTGGAAAGCGCTGATTTGATCTCAGTTCCTAACAATGATGATAAAAATAAACTGATTCAGCACGGCCATTCCGGCGATAAAATTATTTTTTCTCCTTATGGCCTATTTGATGACAGGATAAGTGAACTTCAAAATATTAAACAAGGAAGTTTAAAGTGTCCGGTGATCACATTTGTGGGAACATTTGATTGTCGCAAAGGGGCGGTTGAGTTTCCGGATATTGTAAGAGGTGTCGCAAAAAATATACCGGAGGTTAAATTTAAGTTTTTAGGTACCTCAGCGATGTTTCCTACTGAAGAAAGTGTCCTCAATTATTTTCCCAAAGATTTACGGAAATATTTGGAAGTAACGCCAAAGTTTGGGCCGGAAGAATTGCCGCGATTGTTGGAGGGAAGCACGCTGGGTATTTTTCCTTCTTATTTTGAAAGTTTTGGTTTTGGCCTTTTGGAAATGGTATCGGCATTGATTCCCTCTATCGCCTACGAAACAATGGGGCCAAATACGATCTTACCTAAGGAGCTTTTAGTGCCTCGGGGGGATCATAAACAACTAATTTCCAAAATTAATCAATTATTGCTCAGTGAAAATGAATATAAGCTAGCAAAGGATTTGATACGTGAGGTCTCGGAAAAATTTCTTTGGGATGAAATTAATAAAAAAACGTTAAAAATTTATCAAGACAAATTGAATGAAATAAAAACAAATTAAGGATTATAATTCATATGTTGCTCCGCGTCTTTGCTGAACTAAAATGATTCAAGCTAGTTAAGTTTGTTGATAACTTAGATCAACTATGCTATTTCATGATCAATGCGGAGAATTGGCCGAGTGGTCGAAGGCGCACGCTTGGAAAGCGTGTAAGGGGCAACCCTTCGAGAGTTCGAATCTCTTGTTCTCCGCCATTATTTTTTCAATGGGTTAACCAACCTCTTTAAAGCTTTCCTTTTATTATATAATTCATTAATAATTTGCGGTTTTTACCGTTTTCAAATACGAAATGTTTTGGTCGGGTTCGGCCAATTTCGAAAAGGAAGTCGCACTTTTCATTCCATTACAAATCAAAGGTACACAACATAATCCTCATAGGGTGAGGCCATTGGTTTTACTTGTTCAATCTCCTTTATTTCTTAGTAGGTCAAAAATTCTTTCAGCAATAGCTCAATAATTTTTAATCTATAATTAATACATATACCTGAAATAATCGTATTTATTTGTAGGAGCATAAATAGGCCAAGGATGGATATTTTGTTTAAATCTAAAAAAAATAATTTCTTAAGTTATGCTCTTTTTGGCCTATTGGGAATCTTCGTTTTATCTATAATTTTCTTTTCTGGGTATTATAACTATGGGGCAGAATCAATAGGTCTCTATAATGTCTTAAGGATAATTGATGGATTACCCCATATTACTACGCTTGGAAGTGTTCCTGAAATGATTAGCCCCTATGGGGGAATCTTTCCTTATTTATTAGGCCTTCCTTTAAAGGTCATAGGGCTAACGGATATTGTTTGGGTTAATTTTTTTGCAAAGGCGCAAGTGATGGCCGCCCTTCTCTTTTGTCTCATTGTTCTAAGTAAGATTGATCAAAATTATATTTCAAAAGTAAGAAAAACAAATTATGTAATATATTTTGTAGGAATCTACTTATTTTTAGTTTTTCCATTTATCGCGATCTCCTATCGACCTGACTTCTTTGCCATTGCTTTTGAGCTTTTCGGATTAAAGCTATTCTTGGACTTTTTGGAGGATAATAAGTCGAGTATTAAAACATTGCTATTTTCGAGTATTGCATTCGCTCTAGCGCCTCAATTTAAAATAACCCATATCTTTATTTTGGCCTCATGTGGGCTGTATTTGTTAATTAAAAAACAATATAAAAATTTTTTCTTAATGCTTATATCAAGTACAATTTTTGTCGCCGGCTTTTTATTTTTAGGATATCTCGTTTTCCCAAAGACCTATTTAGAGCAAGTTTTTTTGGCGGCGAATGCGGGATTTATAAGCTTAAGTGCCATCAACACAATGATAACAAATGTCATCAATATAATTTTCTTTAAATTCTTACCCATCCACATATTATTTTTAATAGGCTTGAGAGAGTATTCAAAGAAATCAAAGCACGTACTCTTATTCGTATTATGTATATTATTAACTGGTCTAACCGGAATCGCAGGGCAAGTGAAAGTTGGTGCTTACCTTAATTATTTTTATATAATGATTTTGATTGAAAGCTTATTTTTGGCATCAGGTTTGAAGGCCATTTATGAGAGTAGCAGCGAATTGAAAAAAGTATTTTCTGTCCTCGCTATTTCAAGTTTTCTTATTCTGTCTGTTGATATCACAAAGTCCTTAGGCACTATATATGGCAATTCTTATAGGCAATATCCTTACAAAGAATTAAAAACGTATATAAAAACCAATTATCCTGACGCGACTGTATATACGCCAGACTCGAGTATCGCGGTTCATTTTTATTCACAGACGGTTTTAGGGCCTTGGGTTGAGTTTACCTACAAATTTTCTAAGTATATTCAGAGAAACTATTTTGAAAAAATAAATGCGAATTTAAACAATGTGGAATTCGAGCTGGCGATAATTCCGGGATCATCATGCTCATCTTGGAAACCAAAAGGGATTTTTAATGATCAAATAAAACATTTAATAGTGAAAAAGAAGCAATTTAAAAACCTATGTGTCTTTACCTCCCAATAGTACTGGTGCGTACGCTTAGTAGGAATTATTTATAATGAAAAGAAGAGACGATATTGATGGCCTAAGGGCAATAGCGATAATTAGTGTGCTAATATTTCATGCATGGCCTAAAGAGTTTAAAAGTGGATTTATCGGCGTTGACATCTTTTTTGTTATCTCGGGATACCTCATTTCAGGTAAGATTAGGGATGATTTAGAGAAACATAGATTTTCGTTCGTTAACTTTTATTTGAATAGGGCCAAAAGGTTATTTGTCCCCTGCTCAATAGTTTTAACGGCGGTCATTTCATTTGGAGCATTGGTTTTACATAACCGGGAATTTGTTCAATTAAAAAACCAGGTTGTATCGAGTCTCTTATTTTTGTCGAATGTTTTATTTTGGCGAGAGTCCGGGTACTTCGATCAGTCTTCAGACTTAAAGCCGCTGCTGCATACATGGTCATTAAGCTTGGAAGAACAATTTTACGTCATTTATCCCTTTCTTTTGGCCTGTATTTATAGATTCAAATTAAATAAGGTGCTTTGTTTATCTATTATCGCATTGAGCTCTTTTGCGATTTGTTTATATGGATCATTTTATTACTCATCTTTTACTTTTTTTATGCTACCGACTCGTATATGGGAGTTGTTGGCCGGGGGAATCGTCGCTTTTAGTGTACCGCATATTCAATTGAACCAGACCGTTAAAGCTAAATGGTATGCGGCCAGTGGAATGGCACTCATTATATTAGGATTCACATTTACTCATAATAATGTTTTTCCGGGTTATCTTGCTTTATTGCCTGTCCTTGGAACTTCTCTGGTGATCGCGTTTGGAAGCGAAGAAAGTTTTTTATCTAAATTTTTATCAAATAAGTTATTTAAGCAAATCGGAGTGTTGAGTTACTCCTTATATCTATGGCATTGGCCACTTTTATCATATGCCTTCATTATTTATGGCGATCCCAGCAATGAGGTAAAGGTATCCCTAATATCGCTGAGTTTTTTCTTGTCTTACTTAACGTATCGCTTAATAGAAAAACCATTTGGTGAAATTCGTTTTCATGAAAATGCAAAGAAATTTCGAAGCTTGTCTTTGTGGTCATGTGCCTCGTCGTTGCTTGTTATAGCATTTTTATTTTCGGTCAGTGAGTTTCGTGAAGCTAAGCCGACAATTCGCTATAGCCAGACACCTGGCTGGGACGAAAGACCTTGGTGGAGTTCAAATAATGAAACAGAATTTGGTTGTCATAAAAGCCGGTATGATTCAATGGCGGCCCTGATTGGTTGTCAAAAGAATCATGGGAGCAAAAATAAAATGATTGTTGTCGGGGATAGTCATGCTGGGAATTGGACACCTCTTTTGGAAAAAATATCAAAGAAAATTGATTACTCTTATAACGCGATTACCGCAGGCGCGGGATGTTCCTATCGACCGGAGTCGATGATTAGTAATAGCTTAGAGAAAAGAACCAATTGTTCAATTTATAATGATTTTGTTAATAAGGAAATCGTGAATAATCTTAGACGTGGCGATATTTTGGTATTGGGAGTTTTTGCGAGATCAATCACGGAAAATAATTATAAGACCTATAAGGAGTACTTAAAAACTCTAGTTTCTCAAATTGAGAGGAGAGATGCTCATTTGGTATTAATGAACGACCTGCCTTTTTTTAAAATAAGCCCAGCGCAATGTTTAAAGAGAAATTACATAAACGCTATAAGTAAAGATTGCTTTGTTGGCATTGATAGAGTGAATATACAAAGAAAGTACCTTAATAAGGCATTAGTGATTCAAAGCGATAATATCACAATTGTTGATCCCACCGATTATTATTGTCCATTAGGTGTATGTAGTTTTTATAATGAATCAAAGGATTTAATGTTTGTTGACCCCGGACATTTATCTCGTGATGGATCGATTAGTTATTTCGATCATTTATTGCCAATGATTAAAAATATAATACAGGAGTGAGTGCTATTTAGTTTGTTTTTTGTGCCAATTCCAGGCGCTAGAGATAATCGTTCTAAGGTCACTAAAACTAGGTGCCCATCCGAGTTGAGTTGTGATTTTGTGATTATTCGCAACAAGGGTCGGAGGGTCTCCTTCTCTCCTATCGCAAATGTCTCTCTTGACTTTTCCTTTTGATATTTCTTCAATCGTATTAATTATTTCTAATACTGAATATGAGTCACCAGTTCCGATGTTAAAAAAATCATGATGAATATCACCGTTAAGCATTTTTTCTAAAGCTTTGATATGGGCCGATGCCAAATCATTAACGTGAATATAATCCCTTTCACATGTTCCATCTTTAGTTTGGTAATCATTGCCAAAAATTTTTAATGAAAATTCTGGATCTGTGACGGCCTTTAAACATAGGGGAATAAGGTGTGTTTCTGGTTCGTGAACCTCACCAATTTCTCCATCAATATCAGCGCCCGCGGCATTAAAATATCTCAGGCCAATTGACTTGAGACCGTAAGCGCGATGATACTCTGTTAGTATATTTTCAATAATGAGCTTTGAATGGCCATAGGGGTTAATTGGTTTCTGCTCTGTTTGTTCAAGGATGGGTACTATGTCGGGCTCACCATATGTCGCACAACTGCTGGAGAAAATAATGTACTCAATCTTAAATTCAAGCAGAGCGTTTAAAAATATAATACTATTGCTGACATTATTATAATAATACTTTTTTGGATCGGTATAGGATTCTCCCACATAGGCGGAAGCCGCGAAATGAATAACCGCCTTAATATTATTTTCTTTTATTATTTTAGTAAGAAGTGTTGTGTCTGAAATGTCCCCACGGTAAAGTTTCCCCCATCTTACTGCCGCTTCATGTCCAGTTGAGATATTATCAAGAACAATGGGAGTATATCCCTTTTGGTGAAGTAGTTTGCAAGTATGTGATCCAATATATCCAGCACCGCCGGTTACGAGAACTTCCATTTTTACCTCTTATTCTATCGTTGCAATGTATTGGGCCCCGATAGGAAGCCAGGTTAGATATTTCTCAATAAAAGTTAGAAATTTAAGTTTAGGTGGTACAAAAACGGTGTAGGTAAATTTGACCTGCATATTAATGTTTTTATCGACGAGGCCCTTGAGGTAGCTTGGGTATAAAAGCTTTGCATCTTTATCAAGAGGACAATCATTGACAAATTTTCGTGTCATTGGATTATGTGGGTTATGCTCGATAATGATAATTTTACCATTTTTTGACAAAGCATTTTTCATTTTTTTTAATGTCTCT
>JBFGZE010000076.1:0-16931 GCA_041586955.1 Bacteriovoracaceae bacterium | reverse complement strand
GCAGAGGAAAGAAATAAATTGCCACCACAAATTAAAAAATTCTTTATGCAGATGAAAAACGACCCTGAGTTTTCTGATTGGGTGGCCAAGCGAGTCTCTAAAGGTGATATAGACGATCTTTTTTCTTCAGAGGGCACCGAGCACTTATTAAAAAAGTATCCAGGAAAGAAGGATATTAAAGCTGAGGTGATTGAAATAGATTTAGAGGACAAATCACTTAATATTATTAAAAAAGACGAAAAAACTCTTTTTGAGTATAGAGATGTCGATCTTGGGGAAATTACAGAATATGAACAAGCAATGTTAAGTATTCGAAAAGGAGATTTAGTAAGTGCAACTTCCAAGGTTAATGATCAAAAAACGGCCGTAGAGTTGGGAAATTTTCTAGGTACAGGTAATACAACTCAGGTTTTTGAAGTTGCTAATGACACTAATAAAGTGGTGAGGCTACCATTTTACTCAAAGAGTACGCGCAGTGCCGAGCGGCTTAAAAACTCTGGCGAGAGAGGAAAATTCAATAAAGTTTTTGTCGAAGAGATGGATAAATACCGGGGTATTGAGGGCCTTACTATTCCCCGTATTTATGATCATGGTAAGAATTATGAATATGTTGTGACTGATAAATTTTCTAATTTCACACCCGGTGATGAATTAATTGGCCGCTACGTTGATTTAGTCGAAAGGGGAAGTCTAAATGCTAAGGAAAAAATTGAAGTTGAGCATATTGAAGGCCTTCTTGGGAAAATGGAAAATACTGCTAAAGAAATTGCCAAGCGCTCTGGTAAAGAGCGCCGGGTTAAGGCCATTATGAAAGATGATAATGTCGACGCTATTTGGGATGAAATGAGGCAGGTCGGGTTTACGCCGAGTGGTGAAATGATTTTACTTGATATTGAATAATTTTTTATTGAGTGCCCTATTCCTGAGTAAGGGGAATATCGACCTCAATACCTTCTTCATTGATCATAAAAATAAAGGAGTTAGAACCTTTTTCGTTGGCCACTTTGATGATTTCATCAAGGTCTTCACGTTCTAGTTCCGGGTCCAGATTGAAATCAGCACTAAAGGTTTGAACGATGGACTGGCAAATACTAAAATCTTTATTGGCCTTCATTTCTTTGACAAAAAAAGTAATAAGTGCTGTTTGCGTCTCTTGGTCAAAATTAACATCAATTTTCATATACCTTCCTCATTAATTGATTTCGGCCCACTATAACCCTAAATGAGGAGAATAATAAGGTTTTTATTATAGGGTCGCTTTGAAGAAAAGGGGGAACCATGATTCATGGTGTTAGGTGTTTTTACCTTTAAAGATAAGGCGCTATTAGTCGCTTGCAAAATAATTGCATCGGAGCATTAATTGGCCCAAGAGATAGAAGCGCTTGTCTATTCATAACACTTTGTGTAAAAGAGAAGTCAATATTGATTCCAATTTTTGAGGTTCTTAATGATCAGTGCATCTAATGTCGGCCTAGGTTTTGGCGGGCGCAAATTATTTGATGAAGTAAATATTAAATTCACCCCTGGCAATTGCTACGGTTTAATTGGCGCCAATGGTGCTGGTAAATCAACTTTTATTAAAATTTTATCGGGTGAGATTGAGCCGCAAAGTGGCTCAGTTAATATTACTGCTGGTCAGCGGCTCTCAATCTTAAAGCAGGATCATTTTGCTTATGATGAGTACCCTGTCCTTAAAACCGTTTTAATGGGCAATGAAAAATTATTTAAAATAATGGAAGAGAAAGATGCCATTTATGCAAAAGAAGACTTCTCTGATGAGGATGGGATTAAGGCCTCCGAATTAGAAGCTGATTTTGCTGAAATGAATGGTTGGGAAGCTGAGTCTGAAGCCGGTATTTTATTGGCAGGCCTTGGAATTGGTGCTGATTATTATGAGCGCTCGATGAAGGAGCTAACTGGTGGAGAAAAAGTGAAGGTCTTATTGGCCCAGGCGCTTTTTGGTTCTCCTGATGTTCTCCTTTTAGATGAGCCTACCAACCATTTAGATATTAGGGCCATTCAATGGCTTGAAAATTTCTTATTAGACTTTAAAAACACTGTCATTGTGGTATCCCATGATAGGCATTTTCTTAATAAAGTATGTACTCATATTGCTGATATTGACTTTGGAAAAATTACCACTTTTGCTGGCAATTATGATTTTTGGCGCACTTCGAGCGAGTTAGCGCAAAGATTAAGAGCAGACCAAAATAAAAAGTCTGAAGATAAGGCCAAAGAATTAAAGGCCTTTATTCAGCGCTTTAGCGCTAATGCTTCAAAGTCTAAGCAGGCCACTTCACGCCAAAAGCAATTAGAAAGACTAGAATTAAATGATCTTCCGACTTCCAGTCGCCGCTATCCTTTTGTTAATTTTGAACCCAAAAGAGAAGCGGGTAAGGAAATTTTACGGGTCAATGGCATTTCTAAAACTATTGAGGGAGTAAAAATTCTCGACAATATTAGCTTTACGCTTAATAAAGGCGATAAAGTCGTTCTTCTTGGAGATAACGATCAGGCCCAGACCGCTTTACTCGATATTCTCTCTGGAGAGTCAAAAGCGGATTCCGGCACCTATGAATGGGGAGTGACGACGACTCAATCCTATATTCCAACTGATAATTCTAAGTACTTTGAAGATGGGAAATATGATCTTGTGAACTGGCTTCGTCAATATTCAGAAGATAAAGACGAAAGCTTTATTCGAGGTTTTTTAGGCAAGATGCTCTTTTCAGGAGAGGAAGCCTTAAAGAAAACGAATGTTTTATCAGGTGGTGAGAAAGTTCGTTGTATGCTCTCTAAAATGATGCTTTCAGGGGCCAATGTCCTTCTCCTTGATGGGCCGACCAATCACTTGGACCTAGAGAGTATCACTGCTGTCAATGAGGGGCTAAAGCGCTATAAAGGTACGATGATTTTTACCTCTCATGACCATGAATTAGTACAAACCGTGGCCAATCGAATTATCGAAATTGATGTGAAATTGGTGGAAGATAAAGAAACGACTTATGACGAATACCTAAAGTCTAAGGCCTAGAAACAATCTTTTTGGCCTGAAATTGTGGCGATGGTGTTTGACAAAAAATGAGCATTTACTTTTTAAAAGGAAGATTAACTCTTGTATAGCAAGAAATAATTGCTTGACGATTTTCCCTCATAATAGCGATATATTAACTCTATGGATTTTACAAAAAAGATTACGAAGGATGAGATTAACGAGCTTCCTGTATTGACCTTTCCCGGGAAAATTCAATTAGTCGTCAATAAACAACAATATATTAATGCCATTCGTCTACTTAAAAAAGAGGATGTCATTGGCTTTGATACTGAAAGCCGTCCTTCTTTTAAAAAAGGCGAGTCTTATGGTATTTGCCTCCTTCAGTTATCGACTAAAGATACGGCATTTCTATTTCGGCTTAATAAAATTCCTTTTGATGGAGAATTGAAAGACCTGATGGCAGATGAGTCTGTTAAAAAGGTAGGGGTCGCTGTTCATGATGATATTAAAGGGTTGATAAAAATTAATTCCTTTACTCCGGGTGGCTTTATTGAGCTGGCCGATTATGCCAAAACCTTAAAGATTAAAACCTTAGGGTTGCGTTCTTTGGCGGCGATCTTTATGGGTAAAAGATTGATTAAAAAAACCAAATTAAGTAATTGGGAAGCGCCACGCTTGACAACGGCCCAGCTAAACTATGCAGCAACGGATGCTTGGGTTGGGTTAGAGCTTTATTATCATCTACAAAAATTTATTCAGGAATAAACCCGTTGGCCTAGTTAAGGCCACGGTGTGGACCTAACTAAGCGTGGGTTTCTTGGACTATAATGTCGGCCTATATGCCGAATAATTGTATATATGAATGTAGGGTATGCGGAACCTAATTGAGCCAACTCTGAGAGAAGCGTCAAATTAGGCGATGGGCCTTACCTATGTTTAGGTGTTTGTGGCTTCGCAACATTAACGGTTAAGGGCCTACCATTAAAGTCATTGCCATTAAATTTCTCAATGGCTTCTTGCGCTTGATCACCAGAGGCCATCTCGATAAAACCAAAACCACGGCTTCGACCAGTTTCTCTATCAGTGATAATTTTAACGGATTCGACAGTTCCACACACCGAAAAGGCATCGCTTAGCGATTCCAATGTAATAGTGTAGGGAAGATTTCCAACGTATAATTTATTACCCATAACAACTCCTTAAAGACACCGACAATTTGATAAGTGGGCTCCTATGTAACATAAATACCTGACTCGTGTAAATAAAATTTAGTGTATTTTTTAAAGGGAAGGTGATTTTATTGAATGAGCGGGTTGTTACACACCTATCCCTTTGATTTTAATGAATTCAATAAAACGATAAAAATATCATGATTTGTTTAAACCCCTAATTCGTGCAAATAAACAACATCGAGTTCAGAATATTGTTGCACTAATTGGGAGAACTCCTGGATTTGCCCCGTTGTTAGGCTGAATTTGAAAATCTTACCCTTTTGGTGGTGAATACTTAGATAGGCCTTGTCTAAAATATATCGCTCCACTTGGATCTTATTCAATTGCTGCCAATTGAGGAAAACAAAGCGATTGAGCCCTATTCCTCGTTGTGAAAAGCTTATTTGAAAATAAAAATAATGATATATTAGCAGGAGTATCAAGAGAGCGAAGGCCCACAGTGCATTATGGTAAGGCCATAAGAATGCACCAATGAGGAAGTATCCGAATACATTAACGATGGAATGCCTAAGGTTAAGTTGTGTCGCGATCATGGAATTTATTATGTGGCATAGGCCACTTTCAAGAAAATAAAAATGAACAATTCGATAAAAATCAGACTGTTAAAGTAAAATAAATCGTGAAGCGATGCCTTTTTTGATGGGCAGGGCCGTAAATGTCAAAAAACAGGGTCGTTGTTAAATTGATTATGCCATATTTATCTGTCGATTACTTCTTATCGGCTTGGCGCGAGTAACTCATCCATAGAGCCAAATAACTTACTAAAATAATGGGAATCGTTAAGAAAGCTGGACGGGAAAAGTCTGCGCCTAAATTCTAAAACGATATAACTATGAGAAAATAAAAGAATCCATGAATACAGTTTCGTTGTTGAGAACGGGAAATTGATTGGACTCTGTAAAGGACAGTATTTGATGTTGGTTAATTTGATAAAGTCACAAAAGGGGAGTGCCTCGCTATTTACTATTCTTGCGGCCGCAGGGGCGTCGGTGTTTCTTGTTACTAATATGAATACCATTGTTGACGCTCTCTCTGGTAAAAGAAAAAATTATCATATGAATTATTCGGCGGAGAAATTTACCCGTGGGGTTTTAAATTACACCGTTTATGCTCTTAAAGAACGTTGGTGTATGGATAATAGCTGGGGCAGAGATAAATCCTGTGGCGGCACAGAAATGAAACAAGTGGTATTGAATCCCCTTAATTTAGAACGATTATTATGGTCCAATGTTGCTGCCGATGCAATTGCTGAAAGTTATAAAAATACCTATAAAGTAGATATTCACCGGTCTCCGCAATTGATGAAAATAGAAAAGAAAGTACCCATCTCATCGCTGGCCGTACTTGGAGTTAATCACCCCTTAAACCTTATTTTAACTCCCAAAATAAAGCGTTGCATGGATTCCTTTACCGTCAAGATTGGAAGATATCTGGTGTCAGGAAATTTACCTAAGGGTGATGAAAAAAGTTTATTTATTAAGATAACAGGAAAAATGAAAAAACTAACAACCAGTGGATGTGGTGATTTTGTTGGTGATCCTGCGCTAGAAAGTGAGGTGACTTTTTTTCCGCGCACTCTTAATCAATTTGCGGTGATCAAAGCGGGAGACCTTAATATTGCCAACTTCACTGGAAGCCCGGCAAGTAAAGGTGTAAAGTTTTTCGGCAAAACTTATGTCGAAAATGATGTCTATGTTCCGGCAAAAGGATTCTATCCCGTTGGTTTTTATGATGATGTTCGCATCGGGAGTGGAAATATTATATCTGAAGGGAAATTATTTTCCCCTAGGAGCTATGGTGGTCAATCAAATCAATTAAATGGGCAACTAACAACCTTTAATGGGTTTAATGGTGGTGTGACTTTAGAGGCCGAACTTGATAAAGGCTTGGCACCCCTCTTTGGCCAGGGTTATAAATATCCAAAAAATTCATTAATGGATATATGTATTGTCCGTCGTAAAATGATGGAGAACCCTTTTCTTACGAGAGACTCTCGGCTCTTTATAAAAGGCTCTAATGGCGATTATGAATTGGCGCTTTCTGCAAAAAATGAATTTAGAGAAATTTTAAATTTTTGGGAAGAGGATAAAGATGCAATCCGAGTCGTCAAAGAAGAGGGGAATAAGGAATACCTGGCCCGTTTAGATGTTCACTATGCACCTTATAACTTACATGTCCCTCCTGTTATGAAGATTGATGTGGGAATAAATGACAGAAAAAATGTCAATAATGAATTATTAATGGGGCGAAACACTGAACTTGAAATTGCGCTTGCTGATGTCTCATTCTTTAAAAAAATAAAAGAAGATGTCGATATTGATGATTCATCTTACCTGGATAAAGAAAAGATTGACTTTGATGCCCTAAAAGACCCTTACCTCTTTGAAAAACATTACAATGAGCTAAAGAGACATTGCGAAAATATGATTACGGAGGGGGAGCGAAAAACCACGACGGCCGAATATTACCATGAAGCTTGTCGTAAGGTGATTGATTCTTTTTCTCAAACAGGGGTTTCAAATTGCCAATATGGAGTAGAAGAGACGAGTAAGGAAAAGAAAAAAGAAATTGTTAAAGTCATTGATAAAGATGGCAATGAGATCGAGCAAGAAGTCGAAGTTTTTGTTGAAATACCAAAAACAGTGGAGAAAACAGATACACGTTGTGAGAATACGGTGTCAATGGTTGATAATGAATGGAAGTTATTTAAAGCAAGTCAAGATGATCTGGTTAGGGATGTTGGGGAATTGGTCGATGCTACACCAGCTATCGTTATGAAGACTCAGGATAAATTAGCCAATAAACTAGATTTTAAATTGCACATGAAAAATGAATCCAGTTTAAATAATAAATTATTAAATAATGTTGTGAATAGAATTTACCTGGATTTTGTAGCATTTGATTTTGCTGTTGAAAATACTAATAATTATCGCACCGGTAAGCGAACTGATTGGGACCATTTACCTGGCCCAAATAGAAGAAAGTGGGAGTATGGCCGATATAATCAAATATATTATGATATTGCCCGTAGAGAGTTTCGCACTCTCGATAGTGAGGAGATTGATAAAAAAATCCAAGGTCTACCTTATGCTCTCCTTCGAAAGGATGATTCAAAACGCAATGAGCCTCCACAAGTTTGGAATGGGAGTTATAAGGGAACCCTTTATCCGATAGATGGAATAACAACGGCCAGGGCCAAAGAGGTCGATGAGCAATGTAAAGGTTTTTACGGGGTACCTTCTTCGGAATGGGATGTTTCCTTTACAAAAAATACAAAATTTTCTTGGCTTTATAGCGTGACTCACTCAGGTGTAACAATTGAAGACCCTAAATTAGTTGAACCTGTTCCGATGCATACTTTCGATGAAAAAGATATGGACCCCTACCTCTATAACGGGGTACCGACAAAATCGATTGTTGAAAAGTGTATTGTTCCAAATAATATTGATTTCGTTTTTGGAAATTATGTATGTCAGGAATTGATTATTGAGTCTCGTCGCTCTGAGCTTAATATAATTGGAACTATCATTTTACAAAAACTCACGATTGCTCCGAACGCAAGAAATAGTGGAGTCAATTTTTATAGTATATGGCACCCTCATGCCATTCGTCTTTTGCGAGAAAAAAAGCACTTAAGACGTGAAAGCCGACCCATGGGAAAAGACCAATGTGAGTTTAGTGATGATGAGCCAGGTTGGTCTCCATTTCTTAATAATAATGTTCAAGCGGATTATTTATCATGTAGTCCGATGAAATTCGTAATTCACGGCTCCAATAATTTTAATTGGACAACAGTCGACCCTGAAATCGGTATTCCTTCAACGGGATCGGCAGTGACAACCAGGTCAAAAATACCGAATCGCTATAGACGCTTTTCGAGCAAAGTGATTTGGGTAAAGACGGGAACATTATGAGAAGTTTAAAACAAAACGAATATGGGTTCACCCTGGTCGAAGTGCTGGTTGGATTCGCCATTATTGGTATTGTCGCAACCGGGCTTATTGGGGGGTCAAAGTATCTAAACCGCTTCTCTAATGATGTGGAAAATAAGCTAAGTGTGGAAAGAGCAGCATTATCACTTTCCCGCAATATTCAGAATAATGTTGCTCTTTATCAAGTCGATTATAATGCTGGCGTGTTTTTAAGTATGACTTCTAAGGCCCAGTTGATGAAGGAATTGCCTTTGGCCTGGGATGAAAAAACATTAACTGACGTAGATCAATGCCCAGCTTGTGAAGGTCGTATGGGTTTTGTTATTGAGCCTCTGACAACCTATAGAGGACTTTATAAGTTAACGATTAAAGTAACTCATGCACGTTATATTGAAACCTTTAAAGAGTACACCTTCTTGGTTAATGGTCAATGATATGAAAATAATGAAACCAAAAGAAATAATAAATGATTATGGTTTTACGATGGTGGAAATGTTGGTTGCCGCTTCAATGGTTGGCCTACTCTTCATGGCCGGTGGAGCAATTTTTGATATTGTTAGAAAAGATGTATCCCTCAGTCGCGATAATATGATTGAAACTTTAGATAATCTTTATACGGAACAAATAATAAAAGAGGATATTCTTCATGCGAAACATTCTTTGAATAGCCTTTCATTACCAGATGATATGAATCGTAATTTTTTTGATTTTACCTCGGATATTTCCTGTGTGACCAATTGTAAAAGAGAATTTAATCTGTACCGAGAATCGGTTGAGGGCGCCTATAGTAAGACCATTTCCTTTATCGTTTCTGATGGTGTGAATGGAGAGGAATTGATGTATAACCCCGTCGATGCTTATTCAAAAAATTCCTTGGAGTTTAAATCCCTTAATCATGGGAACTTTTTTGAAAAAAGATATAATTCACCATGGAGAAAAAATAAATTAGTTTATCTCTATGCTAGTCGTACTATCCGGGTGAAGGACTTTACTGACGGGAGTTCGGCGCCCCACAAAATTGCCTATATGGGGTGGGTCCCTCGCGATCAGCATTTGGGGAAATTAATCCCAGAGGATGTGGACAAGCAATTTATTAGTATTGATCCACGCGATAAAACAAGAATCACATCATCAGATAAAATGCTGCGTAGGGCCCCTTATGTCGAGGGGCTGGGCAACTTTGTCTTTATCTCAGCGGTTAAAATTGTGCGTTATAAAATACAAACAATCAAAGAGAATGGTGTACTCGTTGGGAAATTATTACGGGAAGTAAAGTTGCCAACTGGAGAATGGAAGTCACAAATTGTAGGACATAATATCAATATGGTTAGCTTTTATAGAGAAACAATTGATTCGCCATCAATCAGTGTTGAATTTAATCGAGATGATAATAAAAAGAAAGAAGTTAATCCTTGATAAGCAAGTCAGGAGAAGATTATGCGGTCTAAATTTATCATAATATCTTTTACCACGTTGTTGACAGGTTTTGGCTACGGGCAGCAATTTTCTATTATCCCTCAAAATGCGCCAAACGAGTATGTTAAACAATTGGGTAATGTTTATAAAAAGAAAGGATGTGATGGCACCGATCCCAAGTATTTAAAAGTGATCATTAGACCATCTTGTTATGGAGCGAATATGCGTGGTGGCGGTATTGCGCTTAACCCTCAAGGCGATGATGTCAAAATGTCTCTGAAAATTCGAAATGAAGGAGAAGTCTTTGACGCCGATATTTCCTTTCCTATCAAATCCGTTTGGCCTGAAAACTATGGTCAAAGCTGTACTTGGGTAACTGGTGGTGGTGAAAAGGTTTCTTGTTTAATTGAAGGAAAAAGTGTGAACTATAAATGTTCTTATAATAGGGCGAAGTGGTTCCTCGATGATACTCTATCATGTACCCGCGAGATGGACCTTGCTAAACAAGGTGAGCTTAACAAGAAGATTAGCTGTCTTTTCTTTTATAATTGGTCAGGAACCGGTTATGCCGCTGTTAAATCTTATAAGAAAAAAATAGGCACAGCTAATTGTGGTTTAAGGGATCGTTTTGAAAATTTTTCTAATAAAATTAAAGTCACATCTAGCAAGTCAATTGGCCGGATAGATAAATATGGAAAACGCGGAGAGATCATCGTTGAACTCAACGGGGCGAATATTAAAAAACGAACAGTTTCTCGGGATTTGACGACTGGAGAGTATCTCGTGAGTGGTAAACCTTCTTTGGTTAATACTCTCTTCTACCAAAATGACTCAAAAGGTTTGCCTCGCGAATTAACTCATAAAATTGAAAAGTCGTTGAATGAATTTGAGCAATGTCTTCATATTAAGCCCTCCTTTTTGGGGATGAACCGTTTTTGTGGTTCATATTATTCTCCTTTAATGCTTTTCTTTGATGCGAATAGACCCAATTTTAGCGGACGTAGCTCCTTTCCTCTTTACACTGATGCGGCAGTGGTACATTGGGTAGAAAAAGGCGCTCCTGGTTATCTATTGGCACTTGACCGTGATGGTGATGGCCGGATTTCATCGGCGAAAGAGTTATTTGGAGATGGTAATGGTTTTGATAATGGCTTCGAGAGTTTAAAAGATCACGATCATAATGCTGATTATCGTATCGATCAAAAAGATAAAGTTTATTCTCAGTTATTATTGTGGCGTGATATTAATGGTGATGGTGAATCTTCTAAAAATGAATTGACGCCCTTGAAGAAAAAGGGAGTTTCGGCCATCAGTCTTTATTACCAAAAAGCCCATATTGAGTTTTCTCATCGAGCAGAAGTGCGAGAAAAGGGAACATTCTCCTTCATTCAAAATGGCAAAAAGAAAGATGGAATCGTTTGGGATGTCTGGTTTTCACCAGCTCGTTAATATTCTCCCCGATGTGGAAGTATTAGGAAGGTCATGATGCGGCTCGCCGATAGGCTAGGGGGCTAATTCCTTGAGAATTTTTTTTGTGATTGCATGGGGCCTATTGCCATTTTTGTATTGAATACAATTATTCCATTTCCGATAATCGTAGGACTTTTTACTATCAGTATAGGATTTTAAGTCGAGATAGCATTCCATATAAAGATTTTTTCCTGGAAATGACTCCGGCAATAGATAGGGGAATAAAAGCGTTAGGTAATGGGTTTCTAGGTCCCAGTTGTTGCTCTTTCCTTGTGCTTCGATCTGATTCTTACCTTTTCTTTTAAGATACTCCTCGAGCTTAATTTCAACTGTCTCCAATTGACTTAACTTGAGCGGGGATTCTTGGAAATTGAATGCGTGGAGGGAAGGTGTTAAAAAAATGATTATGAGAAGGTATTTCATTGGCATTTCTCCCTAGGGCATTTAAGGCTATCAGGGGATTGACAAGGATTTGTCAAAGGTAAATTTTTACAATAATGATGGTTTGTTCCGCATGGTGGAAAATTGGACTCCTTTTGCGAGCAACGATGAATAGATATGAGGTGCCCGATTGTTTCCTTTTTTTGTGGACTGTGAGAACTCTCGAGATTAGTGATCCATGATTGAAGGTTTTGCTGATCTAAGGTTCTCTTATTGATTGCGTTTTTAAAGAATCCATGGGCCCCCATGTTATAGGCCCCTGCACAGGCCAAAAGCGCTGTTTTGGGAGACATCTTAACTTCGGCCTGCTCAAATCCTATTTGACAGTCCAGCAAGAGGAGAGAGGACATGGCAATAATTGACTGGTGATTGTTTTTATCAGCAAAGTACGTATGATTGAGCTTTCTAGCGGCCGGTCTCTTTTTTAAGTTTAATTGTTTCCAATATTGTTGAAGCTTTTTAAAACGCATATAGCGTGCTTTTTCTGCATTAATAATATTGATATCTCGCTGGAGTTGACGCCTTTTTGTTGCGGATAATTTTTTTTCCCTTAGCTTTTTATACCTACTATCAAGGCGAGCTTGGAACGTATCTTTACTCTTAAAGGTGAGGATCGATTTTACACGATTAATAGCAGTTCCTGTAAATTGTCCAATCCCAACTGCTCCAGAATGTGACTCTTTTCCTTTCCAATGAGAAGATTCACGATAAAGTAGGCACCCTAGAATGGCATTAACTTGTTCGCTGTTAATTCCCTCAGATGATTTGGCATATTGCTCTGAGATTTCAGTAATACTTGGTCTAAAGTATAAAGAATAATCTCTCAGGGCGGATCTATCTTTTTGGTAACAAGAATAAAAGTTTTCCAACTCGTTTGGATTTTTTGTTAAGAAAGTCCACATATTATTTTCGGGTAAGGGCCCAGCTTTAATTTCTTCTTTTTTTAAAGGCCCTAATTGCTTGGCCGATTCTTGACAGTATTTTTGTTGAATGGATTCAATATTAAGGCCTTCGGCCAATAGGTTGACAAAATGCTCTAAGCTCAAGTCGGTGCTTGCTTTATAGAACCATTTTTTACTAATTGTTATGGGCCTTCCGTTATTTAAGAGGATCCCCTTTTGATTGAACACCATAATGGTGACAGACCATGAGTTTTCCTTCATTATTTGTGCATATGTATTTTTGGGAATGACATAACCTTCTTGGGATGAAAGTGTTCCCCCATTGATAAAATAAAAGGAGTGATTTTCTTTAGCAATTAATAAGAAGTTTGAAAAATAAGTGAAAAAAGTTAAAGCAAAAACGGTCCTTAATAAACTCATTTAATTATTATAAAATAGATGATAATTATCACCAATACAGTAATAATTGCTAGTAGTAGGACTCAATAAATAAAGAGGGATTATTAAAAAAATAACGACTCTCGCAGACATTAGGAAAAATGACTTTAAGGCCGACACTTCCCATTGATTCTCTTTTACCCCGGATTATAACTCTTCTCGAGAAACAGGGAGTAGTCGTGATTTCTTCTCCTCCGGGTTCTGGTAAAACGACTCGCATTCCTCCAGCTCTTTGCCAATTAACTGACCAGAAGATTGCGCTCCTACAACCGAGAAGAATGGCCGCCCGTTTATCTTGCGAGCGAATTGCTATGGAGAATAATTGGACTGTTGCCAAAGAAGTAGGATATGCCGTGCGTTTTGATCGTCAAATTGGAGCTGATACAAAACTTCAAGTTTTAACAGAAGGCCTGTTCACTAAATTAATCCAATTTAATAATAATTTGGATGGCTTTGGTATTGTCATTTTGGATGAATTTCATGAACGCAATCTTCATACAGACTTTGCGGCGGCATGGATTAAATATTTGCGGCGGACAAGAAGACCCGATTTGAAAATTGTGATTATGTCGGCAACAATTAATGTTGAGTTTGTCTCGCAATTTTTTGACAATGCTCCTATAATTCAGGCAAACGGGCAATTATATCCCTTAGAAGTTTATCATAGGGAATTATCTCTTAATTATAATCGGCCGCAAGACTTCTATGAAACAATGGCAATAACTATTAAGGAGGCCCTTTCGCATTCCGACTATCAGGGCGATGTATTGGCCTTTCTCCCTGGTGCCGGAGAGATTGAAAGATTACGTAAAATCTTATTGACCATGGAACTCGATTTGGACATTTTTCCACTACATGGGCAGCTTCCGCAAAAGGATCAAGATAAGGCAGTCTATAAGGGATCCCGTCGTAAAATTATCTTAGCAACAAATATTGCCGAATCTTCATTAACAGTTGAAGGGGTTCAAATCATTGTTGATAGTGGACTTGCTAAGGTGATGAGATTTGATTCGGAAGTCGGTGTTGATCAATTAAGCTTGCAAAGAATATCTAAGGCCTCGGCCGATCAGCGGGCAGGGAGAGCTGCCCGCCAGCATAAGGGAATATGTTTTCGTTTATGGACTAAAGTTGACCACCGCCGCATGAATGATTTTCAAGCACCGGAAATTTTAAGAACGGATTTAACTGATCTTATGCTTTTATTAATGACTCTTCTTCCAGCAGAGGAACCGCTTGAATTCCCGACAAGGTGGACACAAGAGTCTGAGGTCTATTCGTTAAAGGTTTTGGAATTAATGGGCGCACTCAAGCTGAATTATTTAACGCCTTTTGGTCGCCTTCTCGCTTCTTTAAATTGTGGCCACCGGCAGGGAAGCCTTCTCATTCATGGGTATCATAGCGGTCATTTTGAAGACGCGGCCTTAATGGCGTCTTTATTAGAAGGCGGGGATATTATTAAGAAAGTGTCTCCTGATCAAGAATTTGATCAAGCTAATTGTGATATTGCTTACCGTCTGGGAATTTTTAAAGACCGTCAGTATTATGGTAAAAATGAAGTAAACTCGTCTCATCTTAAAAGAGTTAATAAAAGTTACCAAGCATTATTAAAGATGAGGAAAGTCATTCAAGGAAAATCTATTGAGATCCTTCCTTATTTAAAAGGGCGAGATTTTGATCTCGCTCAATTATTATTACTTTCTTATCCTGATCGCTTGGTAGAGCGTCGAAAAAATAAACCCTTTAAAGGCAAGATGTTAGGAGGACGAGGGGTTATTTTATCGGAATTTTCTTGTGTCAAATCAGGATCCTATTTTCTGGGTCTAAATCCTACTAACCTAAGCAATCGGCCCAAAGCTGAGGCCCAAGTTAGTTTCGCCTCTAAAATTGAGGCCAGTTGGATTCGCCACTATTTTAAAGACCGATTAACCATTGAAAAAATAATTTATGACGATAGAAATGGTCTTTCTATTGAGAAGGAAGCCGATTGTTTTATGGGGATACCCGTTTCGAAATTGCGGCCTCTTCGTTTATCACCACAAGAGAAAAAAGAAAAGGCGATTAATCTTATTATTTCAGATTGGGATCAATTTTTGCTTAAGTTTCCTGCGCTAAATCTCCTACATTTACGGTTACTTTTCCTTAATAAATATTGTCCACAAATTTCATTACCTCAATTAGACCCTAAGGTTAATAAAGAAGAAATACGTTCTATTTTGGAACTTATATATGATGATTATAATAAAGTTGATAAATGGAAGGACGATCTTGTACAAGATTATTTTTTTATGCTTATGGATGAGGCCCAAAAAGACTTTATCGACAAGGAAGCACCCATTTTTCTAAAATTACCAAATGGTAAAGGGGTAAAGGTCCTCTATGACCATTTTTTGAGACCTAAAATATCGGTGTATCTTCAAGCGTTATTAGGAGAGGACTTTTGCCCTCTGTTGGGCCTTGGTCAATACGCTTTGACCATTGAACTTTTGGCACCCAATGGTCGAGCAGCACAGGTGACCAATAATTTGTCTCAGTTTTGGAAAAAAAACTATTTTGAAGTTCGAAAAGAATTGGCCGGCAGATACCCTAAGCATTATTGGCCTATGGATCCGACAGAGGGAAAGGGCTAAACGGTCTTGATCCTTTTAGGACGCGGTTTTTAATTTCTGCTTATGGACCTTGGGTAAAATGATGTCAAATTTTGTATTTTTGTGATTATTATCAATACGAAATTCACCTTTATGGTTGTTGATTATACCGACAGCGATTCCGAGTCCTAGGCCCGTTCCTTCTCCCAATGGTTTTGTGGTATAGAAGGGCTGCAAGATTTTATTTTGGATATTAAGAGGGATCCCTGTGCCACTATCAATGACACTGATAATCACGGTATGAGGAGTGTCTTTTATTTCTAACTTTATCCATTTTTCGGGCAGATCTTTAATGGCATCATGGGCATTGTTAAGAACGTTGACGATAACCTGAGTAAGAGGGATCATTTGGCATTCAATCTGAATCTTCTTATCAAAGTCCGGATAAGTTAATTCAATGCCTTTATATTTAAATCGAGAGACGCATAATTCAAAACTTTCATTGATTATTTCCTCTAATGGGGTCTTTTCAAAAAGATCATTTGACCCTTCACGTGAAAAGGTCCTTAACCCGTTGACGATTTTTGAAACTCTCTCACTTTGATGATTGATTTTATCCAATATAACAAGAAATTTCTCTTGGTTGAATTCATCTCGCTTTAGTATTTTGTTCATGCGACTGACATAGCCATGTATGATGGCCATCGGATTATTAATTTCGTGAGCGACACCTGCTGCCATTTCACCGAGATTGGATAGTTTTGAGGCCTGTATTGTTTTTATTTTTTCTAACTCTAGTTCTTCTTTGACTTTCTTTGAAGCAGTAATGTCGTGGGCCACACAGACATAGCCAGTGAACATATTATTTTCGTCTTTAAGAAAAGATATTGATAAAAGGGCAAAGAGGTCCTGATTATAGGGAGTTTTAAATTTCACTTCCTTTCCAAGGTCTCGCATTCCACGGATAGACTTAAAGTAATCGGTAATGTCTAATTGTTCTTGGCCTTCTTCTACATCAATAAAATCAGAAAAGCATTTTCCAAGTATTTGTGCTTCCTCGAGGAATAAATTATTGGTAACAGTATGATTGACCTTTTCGATAATTCCCATTGGGTTGAGAACAAAAAGCATATCAGTGAGAGAACCGAGAATATTATCCAGATAATCCTTAGAGACAGTTGTCGAGTTAAGCGAATCTAGCATTAGGTTAAATGATTTTGCCACTTCTGATAAATCATCATGCCCTCTAATAACTATTTTACGATCTTTTTTGCCTTCCACAACTTTTAAAATCGAAAATTTTAAATCCTTGATACGGTTGCCAATACTCGTTGATAGAAAAAAGATAAAAATGCCAAAAGCTAGTGACGATAAATCAGATCCTAGTTTTATATAGTAAGTAATCTGTTTATTTTGGGTAGTGGTTTTGATCATTTGATCTATCATTTTATTATTACTTGAAATGAATTCTTCAAGTAATACATTAATTTCCTTAATCATTTTATCGTTAGAATTTTTGT
>JBFGZE010000075.1:0-17423 GCA_041586955.1 Bacteriovoracaceae bacterium | reverse complement strand
CTTTGATGATATGCTTTAATCTAGGTAATAAATGTTCCTTCCATCTATATCCATAACCAGAAAAGTTTTTTTGATCTTGGAGCCACCAATAATTTTGATATTTATTAATATAAAAGGAGATCGTCCGGTGGAGGTGGTCCAGTCTTTCCGTATCATTCTTGACTTGCAGAGTGTAAGAATCATCAAAGCGATCTTTGTGATCGACAAGCATCTCATACATGGCGACATTAAGGCGATTGGCAACCTGAACTGATTCCATTGAATAATGTTCTATTGCTTCTAATTTATCGTTAACTTTTTTTGTATAAAATTGGGTTCCTAAATTAATGAAAATAAGTAGCACCATGGACCCGGCCATAAAACCAAATTTATTCGAAATAGAAAGGTGCTTTTTAGAATTCTTCATCCACCTTCCTATCGGCTTTTTTATTGATTTATATATATTTATTTAAGCTAATGGCCCCACTATTTACCTAAAATTCGTTATTATGATTGTAAAATTAGGTGGTTAGCCTCCTGCGAGAAGGAGCGAATTAAGAGGGTGGCCTTTTATGATCGTGCCCAAAAGATAAAAGACCCATCTCAAAAAGGGCCATCATCTTAATATTCCATGCAAAAGTGGGTTTAAAAGTTTGGTCTCTGCGGAGATTGCCTTTTACCTGATTACACCAGCGATGACTTATTTGCAGATTATGATCATAATCACCGCCACCCTGACTTTTAGGGATAATATGGTCTATATTGGCGTGCTTTAACCTTAAAATACGGTGACCACAAATACCGCAGTTGCCATTTATTTGATAAAGGTCTCTTGTTTTCAGTCGTGCCATTTTAAGGATCTCAAGTAATATTCCTACAGCATTATATCACCTATTTCTTATTTGTGAGGAGAGCGTAGTGCCAAAGCGGATTTATTCTTGGCAGGCCCATCTGCATGGGCTATTTTATTAGGCTAAAGTTTAAAAAGGTAAGTGGAAAATGGGTGAGAATCTCTACGATTGGCTTTTATTAACGGTTCGCTGGCTACATATTATTACAGGAGTTTGTTGGATTGGTGAATCTTTCTTTTTTATGTGGTTGGATGCTAGCTTTATTCCGCGTCCTGATAAAAAACCCGAAGAGGGTCATGTGGGAGACCTCCATATGGTACATGGAGGTGGTTTTTACCATGTTCAAAAACTCTTAATTGGTCCTAACGAGGTACCTAAGCATCTCCATTGGTTCCGCTGGGAAGCCGCCTTTACCTGGCTAACTGGAATACTTCTTTTAGGACTCATCTTTTATAGCGGTAATGGTACCTTTCTTTTAGATGAAACCATTTCGGACATTTCCTTTGGCACCGCAGTTTCTCTGTCTATTACCTCGATTGTCGTTTCATGGATTTTTTATGATCTTTTGTGGGAATCAGCTTTGGCCGAATCGACTTATTTAGCGCATTTATTAACGGTCAGTTATTTTTGCGGCATCACTTACTTACTTTGTCAGACATTGAGCGGAAGAGCTGCCTATTACCACGTTGCCGCGATCATCGGCACATGGATGGTTGGAAATGTCTGGGTTCGAATTCTCCCTCGTCAGGCCAAGATGATTGAAGAATCGAAGTTGGGACGACCCGTGAACCAAAATTGGGGTGTCAATGCAAAAAACCGCTCAACCCATAATAATTATTTCACCCTCGGGCTGCTTTTTATTATGATTTCCAATCATTTTCCTGCCACTTATGGGCACGAACAAAATTGGTTTGTCCTCATTATCATTTCCTTATCAGGAGCACTCATTCGTCATTTCTTTAACGTCAAACATAAAAAGGGTAGGTCTCTTTATCGCTTTATTCTTTTTGGAGTGGCCTTTATTGTAGCGGCCGTGTTTATGACTCAACAGGATAGCACTCCTTTGGCAGAGGTCTCACAAAATAATTCCGTTGAACATAAGGGTGAGCAAGGAGCGCCAGTTAAAGAGAAAGTTTCTACTGGTACGGAGGCGACTCGCTATTCTATTAAGGGTATTGTCCGTTTTGATGGGAATGTTCCTGCCCCTAAAAGGTTACGCTTGCCGAAGGCCTGTGCTGTCCAGCACGCTAATGGGGCCTTTGACAATTCATTATTAGTGGATAAAGGCCTACTTAAAAATGCCTTGGTTCGTATTACCAAAGGGGTCGATCGAGAACTGTTGCCACCAGTAGATCAAACACCTGTCGTTTTAGATCAAATTGGCTGCCTTTATAAACCTCGCGTTATTGGGACACGCGTGAATCGCCCTGTCCATATTCTCAATAGTGATCCTATTTTTCATAACGTTAAGGCCATCACTCAGTTAAACCGCAAATTTAATGACCCCATGCCGGCCAAGAAAAGAAAAATCGTGAAGGTCTTTAGCAAACCTGAGATTACGGTCATGACTAAATGCTCAGTTCATCCTTGGATGGGGGGACATATTGCCGTTGTTGATCATCCTTATTTCGATGTGACCAAAGGTAATGGTACCTTTCATTTAAAGGGTGTTCCCTCTGGTCAATATATCGTTGAAGCGTGGCATGAAAAATTAGGAGCTGTGACCAAAACCATTCATCTTGATGGCCAAGATGAAGTTATTGACTTTGAGTTTAAATAAAAATGAGTGGGTGTTAGCTCCCTCTATAAGTTGTATGGCCGTGACCACTTAAAAGGAGAGGGACGTGATAGTGTTCCTCTGTTTTACCTTCTTCTATTTCAAAAACAATTTGGGCAAGAGGGTAAAAGCTTTTGCGTTCCATTTTTTCAAAATAGGACTTGATTTGAAAAGTGAGACGGTAAATACCAGGGACAAGCGAATGGGTATCTGACAATAAGTCCTTAATACGTCCATCACCGTCAGTCATACCAGTACCTATTTTTTGGAACTCATTATGAGAGCTCATGAGTTCGAGAGTGGTAATCACTCCTTTTGCAGGTTTTCCGGCCTCTGTATCGAGAATATGAGTGGTTATGGGTGACATAATAATTTCTCCAAACGAATATTTGTGATTTTTGCTTGCTCGCGAGCGGCAATCTGTAATTCGTCGTTAGGTTCATTATTTATACGTTCTTTCAAAATTGCGAGCATTTCTTCCGCACTCTTTCCTGTGGCGCAGACAATAAAAATAAATCCATAACGGCGTTCATAGGTTTGGTTATAAACCGCCAATTCTTCAATAATAGTGTCACTAGCGTGGTTGACGCCACTTTGTTCATTACTGGCGAGATCCTTGGTATTGGCATATTTCATTTTCAATGAGGTCACGTCACCAATCTTTGGATGGCCATCAAAGGCCTCTAGAAAATCATTTTTGGTAAGGGTTTGCCAATGGGCCAATGCCTTGTCTTTAAGTTGCTTTTGATCGCTAAAAGGTCGCGATGCCTCCATTAATTGGCCCCAGTTTGTACTAGTACAACAGGTCATCATCTTTGCTAAAAATTCTTCTCTTGGAATTTCATTGAGTTCTTTTAGAGTCATTACTTACTCGCTTATTTTGCCAAATAATCGCAACCGGCTGACACCCCCATCAGGATAAATTTGCAAGCGCACATGAGTAATAGCGCCAATATGAATTAATTGTGATGAGAGGTCGTGGATATGGTCAGCTTGTAATTTCACTTGAGGTAATAATGGTTTCCACTCAATTTGGGGATCTTCTAATTGATCGACTTGGCCTTCTTCTAATAACGCTCCTTCTAAAGAGCAGCTATCAGGGAAATTACCTTTAAAATGGGCGGTGTCTACGATTACTTGTGATATATGGCCTTTTTTCCCGAGCGCTAGGATAAGCCAATCATTACCAGGTTCTCTTTTGCGTTTGGTTTCCCAGCCATCACCCATATTGATGCCTCGCCCAGGCATATTAATATTATCTTTATGCGAGAAATACATATCATTACAAATGACGGCCTTTCCTTCATTTTCGACAGCGGCCAAATCAATGATATCGTCCTGGCCCACTTGAGACCAATCCTTTTTAACCTCTCCATAAATACGAAGACGAGCGACACCGCCATCAGGATAAATATGGAGGCGGATATGAGTAAACATTTGCTTGTTATTAATATCAAAAAGATTTTGGCAACCAGGGCCTAAGGCGGATTTTGCTAAGATTTCTGTCCACTCAGTTTGTTCGTTAGGATCACTATTGTGGCAAGAGCAGGCCTCAATAGAAGCAAAGGGTGGGTGGTTACCGGTGAAAAAATTCGTATCGATATCGATCGCCTTAATGACGCCAGGAAGTCCTAAGCGAATATCGGCGTAATCATGACCGGCGACCCTCTTGCGTCTCGATTCCCAGCCGTCCATCCATTTGCCGTTTTCTGTATATTTATCCACAATAAAGATGCCGCGACCAGGCTTGATAAGATTTTCTTTAGGGGCAAAAAAATCATCTGTGCTAAAGAGCACTTTTGTTCCAAGACGCTCGGCCGCGAGGTTGATGTATTGGTCGGAGTATATTGAATTATGCTCCGTGGCCTTGATTATAACTTCAGACATTTTGACCTCTTAATAGGAGAGAGCCTTTTGGCCCTTGGTAATGATTTTCTTGAAAAATAAAATCACCTTTTAGTAAGGTGGCATGTACTTTTCCATAGACCATTTTACCCTCATAGGGTGTCACTTTATGGCGGTGTTGGATAAGATCTGGTGAAATCGTAAACTTTTCTTCAGGGTTCCAAACGACAAGGTCAGCTTGTTTTCCTTTCGCAATAGTACCTTTCAAATGATCGATACCTATGAATTGGGCCGTCTGCTCACTCATTAAGCGGGAGAGATCGCCGATGGAGAGTCCTTTTTTTCTGGCCTCCGTCCATACGAGGGAAAGTGAAAATTGGAGGGAAGAAATTCCGCCCCAAGCCTTGTCAAGATCACCTTGCTTAATCAATTTTAATTGAGGCGTACAAGGGGAATGGTCAGAGACAATAAAATCGATAATGCCAGACTTTACGCCTTCCCATAAGGCCTGGCGGTTATCTTCTTCCCTAATTGGCGGGCAGCATTTAAAAATAGTTTGGCCATCCTTAATTGTTTCGGAGGCCAACGTTAAGTAGTGGGGACAGGTTTCCACGGTGAAGGAAAGTCCCTGTTCCTTGGCCCTTTGAATGCGTTCAAGGGCATCGGAGCTAGATAAATGAACAATATGAGTTTTAGTACGGTATTTTTCGGTGAGAGCGATCATCAAGCTAATCGCATCATTTTCCCAGTGACGAGGACGGCTATTGAGAAAAGTCTGATACACTCCTGTGACTTCTTCTTGGTGGCCGTCGTCAATTTCAGCGTGAATAAGGTAAGGCAATTGATTCGCGGCGATTATTGGCATGGCCTTATGGAGGTCCGCTTCAGTCATCATTTGAAATTCTGGAACGCCTGAATCTATAAGAAAGGACTTTACGCCCATAACTCCGGCCTTGAGTAATTGGTCAAGCTGGTCAATTTGGTCGGGAACAGCGCCACCCCAAAAGCCAACGTCTACCCATAATTGGCCTTGAACCGCTTCAACTTTCTCCTGAAGCGCTTTTTTGGTTGTGGTGGCGGGGATACAATTGAGAGGCATATCGACAACAGTAGTAATTCCTCCTGCTGCAGCCGCCTTGGTGGCCGTATTGAAGCCTTCCCATTCAGTTCGACCTGGTTCATTGATATGAACATGAGTATCTATAATGCCTGGCATGACGACTAAGTCACCCATATCAATAATTTCTCCCTGAAACCCTGCGGGGGTGTCTAGAATGATATCGTCAATGAGGCCATCTTGAATAATCAAGCAGGCGGGAACTAACTTAGAATTAATAAGAACATTATTACTTTTTATGGCCTTCATAGACCGAGAAGAGTATCAATAAAACTTCATTTATTCCAGCTTTGTGTGGCATCAAAGAGTAATGAAAATTGCCATTTTTACTAATAATTTTGATTGTTTATAGAATTTCCTTGCGAGCCCCTAGAAATTCTCTTATAAGTTTCTAATTATTTTTAGGGAGTTCCATTTAATGAGCACTGTGATTGGTGACAATGATCTTATATACCTTGAGGGACAGGAAAGATTCTTGGCCAATATTGTTCAAAGTATTCGCCTAAAAACGAATGATAATCCCATCGATTTAAAAGAAATTGCCGATAATATCCGCCAATTAAAAGAAGAGATAAAAGATGCTAAGCCCGATGATTTACCCGGTCTCTATCACCAATTAAATCTTCAATATTCCCTGGCATCAAAATTATCACAACCCGAACCATTGCCTGACACGCATTCGCCTTATTTTGGCCATATGTGCTTATTGGAAAATGAACGCAAGAAACATATTTTTCTAGGGCATGTGAGTTTTTTAGATGGTAAAAATAATATTCGTATTGTGGATTGGAAAAAGGCACCCATCTCGCAAGTCTTTTATCAATATGGGGAAGGCGATGATTACGACATTGATATAGGGGATAATGAACTTGAAGGAGTGGTTCACGAATTAAGTATTCTTACGATCGAAAATGAAAAATTGATACGTGTGGATCGTAATGGTCAATCTTTTGTCAAAATCAAAGATCGCTGGACCAGTTTGGAAGAGGAAAATATTAAATTAGGCGGTGGCCAAGGTAGTGCATGTCGTGACCTAACCTTTGGCACGGGACTGACAAATTTTAAAGGACCAGAAGTTGTCGGTCTTCTAGATCATACCCAATACGAGCTATTGAACCGCAGTTTTAAAGAACCGCTTCTTATTATTGGCGGTGCTGGTTCAGGGAAAACCACAGTCGCTCTACATCGCATTGCAACGCTATGTAAGCGTAAAAAACTGATGCCCCATGATGTTTTGGTTATTGTTCCCCATAAAGGTCTTATTCATTTATCCGAGGAATTATTAAAAAAGATTGGCCTTAAACGGGTGCGCATCAAAATTGGAGAGAATTGGATTCAGCAACAGGCCGAACGTCTCTTTCCTGGTATCCCCAGAAGAATTTGTTTGGCGACCCCGTTGGGGACGAGTCTTCTAAAAAGGCACCTTTGTTTTCTCAAGATATGTCAGGAATATATTAATGAGCAAATTGATGAGATCGCCTCGCGCTTGGACCGTTTGTCTCGGGATCATCATCTTGGAGAGTGTTTTCGTCAATATTCAGAACTTTCTATTTTAGAGCGTATTGAAAAGATAGAAAGAGAAATTCCTTTGACAGCGATCCAGAAGATAAAAGTAAATGAAGAAAAAAATATTGTCTTCGATGTTCTAACCGATTTACGCAGTATTTTGACGAATCGCAAGCGGTTAAAAAAAGCATGCTTATTAAGTGATGGGGTGATCACCGAGCGTATGGTTGAAACAACCTTTCTTCATTCCGCTCGCCAATTACATGCTCAATCAGATGACGGCCATACCACTTTGGATGGTCAGAGTGCAGATGATGGCTCGGCCTTTGCTATTCATAATACCATTGATTTGGAAGACCATTCCTTACTTATCTACTTATTAAAGTTGAAAACGAATGGTTCCAGAACAGCAAAAGGCCATATTAAAAAATACCGCCATATGGTCATTGATGAAGCGCAAGAGTTGGCACCGGTGGAATTGATGGCCTTTAAAGAGGGTCTTCACCCTCAGGGAACCTTTACGATTGCTGGTGATGCCGCTCAACAGGTGGATGAGAGTATTAGTTTTTCTTCATGGGAACAATTATTAGGGCACTTAGATATTAAAGGCGTGAGTGCCAATGAGTTGACCATTTCCTATCGGTCGCCACAATCAATTGTCGAATTCGCCCATAATTGTCTTGGGGATTTAATTTCAGGCCCCATGCCTACCAGCCCAAGGCAAGGGGCACCGGTCCGTCTCAATCAAATTCAGCATATGGCCCACGGTTCTATTATTTTATTTGATACCTTAGATGATCTTATTATTCGCGAACCAAAGGCATCAATCGCGATTATATGCTCAAAAATGGAAACTGCGCGCAATTTTTATTCGCGTTTGAAAGACTTAGGGCAGGTGCGTTTAGTTGAAGATGCAGATTTTACTTTTAGGCCAGGTATAGATGTCACGACTGTCGAACAAATTCGCGGTCTGGAGTTTGATTATGTGATCATTCCCGATGGTGACCATAGTGCCTACCCAGATACTCCTCGTGCGCGTAAAAGGTTGCATCTCGCTGCCACTCGCGCCATTCACCAATTATGGGTACTCTACGCTGGAAAAGTTTCACCTATCATTTCGTCCTTTGATTCTCGTCAATTAAGTGATCATGAGTAGGAGTACCAATGAATAAAAAAAATATATTATTTTTATGCACAGGGAACTCATGCCGTTCACAGATGAGCGAGGGGATTTGCCGTCATCACTTGTCTGATCAATTTAATGCCTATTCTGCAGGAATTAAAAAGCATGGGCTGAATTCAAGGGCCGTTCAAGTGATGCAGGAAATAGGGATCGATATATCTTCTCAAGAATCAAAAACCGTAGATGAATTGCCGAAAATTCATTTTGATTATGTCATTACAGTTTGCTCAGATGCTCATGAAACGTGCCCTCTCTTTCCAGGAGGGAAAATTATTCATATGGGGTTTGATGATCCCCCACGCTTGACTCAAGAGATGCTCGACGAAGAGGAAATCCTTAATGTTTATCGTCGCGTACGGGATGAAATTTCAAAAAAAATAATAACCCTCCCGCAATTATTAAAATAATAGAAAAGGAATTATTCAAGCGTTTTTGGAAGGGCCTAATTCCTTGAAATTTGATTTGCCATCTTTACCCAATAGAATAGTTTGTGGCAGATCTGCAATTCCTAAGGCCTTTTCTTATTCCCCCAAGTCCCTTAAGACTTTGCTTGTCGCCATAATTGGCCAACAGATGCATAATTAATATCAACAATGCCTAGTGATACTTTTGAATATCATTGTGCTTTTTGGATTAACCTAAATAATTCGTCATTCACTTGGATGGGTTATATTCCAGCGTGATTATTAACTTCATTGAATGGTCCAAAGCGAAAAACGGTACATAAATTTTCGATTCGCGCGATTTCCTGAAAATCTTATTGAATGATCTCTTTAACTTGCTCTGTGCTACATAAGAGGGGGAGCATTGAATAGAAAATTTACAATCCCTATGCTTTTCTTTAATGAGAACCAAATGATCACTCATTTAAAACTCCGCTCCCAATCCGGCCTGTAGAATTTGGGATTGGAGACCATTACTTCTGGAGGAAAAATAGGTAGCAGCTGACCATTCCATATTTGCTAATAGCATTCCAAATATTTGTGAATCTTCAATCTTATGAGAATAATGGCCACCAAAGCGGTGAGAAGTAAAGTTTGCTAGGTCTGAGTCACTTGTCATATGAGTTTCGACCACCTGAAAACTTTCTTTAAAATACTGACTTTGACTTTGATCGTAAAAACGATAAGTCAGCATCAGAAAACTTTTATCATCGTTAAAACTGAGGCGGTGGCCAAGCTCTGCAGTTTGAGCATTTATATCCCAATTATCCTCATAATAGCGATACGAAATATGGCCCGCATTTTCATCATTAAAAGCATGGACTAATTTAGATGAAAGTGCATGCCTTAATCGCTTATCGGGTAAACGTTCGTCATAACGAGAAAAATTATTATTATAGGGATTTGATGAAACATGAACTGAGTTTGAGATATTATTAAGCATGCCATTCATATGAATAAAGGTGTAGCTGACTTGAATAACATCATTGGGTGTCAATAATTGACTGCCACTTAAATCCATTGACCAGATGGTTCTACCTTTGAAGTTGAGGGTTTGATTAGAGGCAATATCAAAGTCACGTGCCTGATCAAGGTAAATTTGTGGAGATAAACTGAGAACGAAATTATCTTGGGCAAAACTCTTTTGAAGATTACCTCCAAAGTTGAGCGAGCGATAATCATATTCGCTGGAGACTCCTAATTGAGAGGACCATCTCCAGCTCTTATGATCTCTGGATATTGCTAGACTACCGCTCGTCCTGGACTGACTTTTTATCCCCTCTCCACTCGCACCAGTACTTTCATCCAATTTGGTGTCACTCGCTGCAGTCCAGGTATCAAAAACAAAATGGCCACTTATATTTGTTTTTTTATTGATTTGGTAGGCCACAAAAAGCATGGGTTCGAAGGCATAAGCTTCTTCATTTTTAGAATTATCGAAAATTTGATGACCTCCGTCACCATTTTGTGCATATAAATTAAGCACCCACTTGGCCTTACCCTTTCCGATCGCCCAACTGTTTTGGCCGAAAATGAGTAAACAACAAAGTAAGACCTTCCTTTTAATTGCATCCACATCCACCTCCAACGGCAGCATTACCGCCTGCTGCGCCTTCTCTGTAGGAGTTTACCTTGTTGATAAAGAGAGATTCTTCCGGTGTGGGGTCAAATTGCATCAGGCGACTGGAGAGGCGACCGCGGTCGATTTGTTTGACATTGGCGCAAGAACATAAAAAAGCGAAAAGAAAAAGAATTCGAATCATCTTGAAACTCCCATTAACGTTATTATAAAGGGATAGGTGGTAAAGAAATATGCGGGGCAAAATAATCAGAAATAAAATAATATCATGGCCATTCAGTCTGGTTCTGGTTTCTGCTAATAATTAAAACCAAAACTTCGGAAGAGTTGATATTTATGAAAGAAGTGTACCCGTGATCGATGTCGTGTTTTTGCTTTTGAAATGTGTTCTCGCCACTGGAAAAATAGACTTATCTATGGTTCTCTTCTTTAGGCATATGTTTTTGCATTGAACTTAACTTGTGGTTTTTTTATCATGATCAAAAATCTAGCATTCTTTTTAAAAAAATGGCCAAAAGTGCATAACTTTTTTTGATGTCAGGTTCATGTTTCTGGGTATGAACTAACAAGTGATGGTTATTCGGTATGCTGATCGCCGATTAAACTGAGGAGGGGCCATGAGTAAAATAGCTTTTTTAGAACCATTTTATAGTGGCAGCCATCTCACTTGGCTCGATCAATTGATGGAACTCAGTCAGCATGAGAGTACTCTATTTTCTATGCCTGGTCGCTTTTGGAAATGGCGTAGTTATGGAGGCGCTGTGACTCTCGCTAAAATGGTGAATGAGTCAAAGGGGAAAATTGACCTCTTTGTCGCCAGTGATATGCTCGATGTCGCCACATTTAAAGGGCTTTTGCTCCCTCGCTATCAACAAATTCCTCTCATTACATACTTTCATGAAAATCAATTTTCTTATCCCTGGGTTGATGGTTGTGAAGATATGCGTCTTAAGCGCGACCAGCATTACGCCTTTAAAAACCTCACCACCGCGCACGCCTCTGAGCAGGTTCTTTTTAATAGTGAGTATAATCGTTCTACTTTCTTGAAGGGGGCGCAGAAGCTTTTGACCTCTATGCCAGATTATAGAGAATTGGAAATTGTCGATGATATTACTGCCAAGTCACAGGTGCTCCCTTTGGGCCTTGATTTGCGAATACTTGCTTCTCTCGATCGCCATAAGGGGCGTGTCCCTCGCATTTTATGGAATCACCGCTGGGAACATGATAAAAACCCTGATCAATTTTTCGAATTATTATTTACCATGAAAGAAAAAGGATTCGCTTTTGAGTTAGTCGTTTTAGGTCAAGGGCAAAAAAAATACCCTGCTATTTTTAAAGAGGCCCAGGAGCGACTCAAAGATCATATTGTCCAATGGGGTCATTGCAAGTCCTATCAAACTTATTGTTGGTGGCTTCGGCAATGCGATATTATTCCTGTCACCTCTGTTCATGATTTTTTTGGAATCAGTGTGGTGGAGGCAATTTATGCAGGAGCTTATCCAATTCTTCCCAAGCGCTTGGCCTACCCTGAACATATAAACTCCGAAGAGTACCCACAATTTTTCTATGAGCAAGAGCAGGAATTAGAAGATAAGCTTGAAGCTTTATTAATTGATGGTGTGCCAGAAATATTTTTAAGTGAAAAGATGGAGCGCTACGATTGGCGTCAATTAATATCAACTTATGATGATATTTTTAAAAAGGCCTCTCTTTAAAAAAGAAGCCTTTTTCAAAAATTAATTGCCAGAAACAGGAGCAGCTGGAGTAGCAGGACTATCGTAATCACCATTCATACAAGCTTTAAAAGCTGGAAAATTGTCAGGAAGAAAACGAAGACAAAAGCTACGAGGAACACTGGTAAATGTCGAAACAGAGGCCGCAAGAGCAATTAAAGCGATAAGTTTTTTCATGATAAACTCCTATTGATTATCTATGACTAAGGTAAACCCCATCAACTAGGATTTGACAATATTGGCCTTTGTTCGAGCAGGGGTTAACATCTTTAAATTAGGTTGAGTGGCGCGACTCGTTGTTAAATTTTACATAGAGTGCCTTTAGACTGATACTTTGATCAATAGTCTCAAACGTAATCCACTTATTCGGCGATGCCGCAAATGGCCTGGCTGTCTTGAATCGTTTAAGGCATAATAGGCTGAATTGACGGAGGATTTATGAAGGTTGAAGCGTTATTTGATAAAGACACCAGTACATTTACCTATATTGTTTACCAGCAAGAGGGAGGGGATGCCCTTGTCATTGATCCTGTCCTTAATTATGATTCTGGCCCATCGACATGCCGGCTGGACAGCATTAATTCTGTGGGTCAATTTCTTAAAGATAAAAAATTGGTGCTGTGTGCAATCTTGGAGACTCATGCTCATGCCGATCATATAACTGGAGCGGCCCAATTAAAAAGGCGTTATCCTGATGCCCTGGTGGGGATTGGGGAAGGTATTTGTAAAGTTCAAAAGACTTTTAAAAATGTTTTTAATCTGAGCGAGATGAGAACAGATGGTGCTCAATTTGACCGTTTGTTAAAAGACGGAGAAACCTGGGAAATCGGGCAATTCTCAGTCAAGGTTTTTTCTACACCTGGACATACGCCGGCCTGTAGCTCCTATCTTATCGAGGATTGTCTTTTCACGGGGGATGCTATTTTTATTCCCGACTTTGGAACGGGACGCTGTGACTTTCCCGACGGTTCAGCGAGTGATTTATATGATTCCATTTCCGAGAAATTATACAAATTGCCAGATGAAACTAAAGTTTATGTTGGGCACGATTATAGGCCTGGTGGACGCGAGTTGAGATGGGAAAGTTCTATCGGTGAAGAGAAGGCGCATAATATTCATTTAAATGCAGAGACGACGCGAGAGGAATTTATCAGTTTTCGCACCAAGCGTGATGCAGAACTATCTGCCCCGCGATTATTATTGCCATCGATTCAAATCAATATTGATGGTGGCCATTTTCCTACTAGCGAAAGTAATGGACAAAGTTATATTAAAATTCCCGTGAGCTTACAGGAGTCTTGAAATGGAAAACTATCTATACCCACTTCTCGGAGGCATTTTAATTGGGGTGGCGGCTTCAATACTATTGCTCTTTAACGGCAAAATAATGGGACTAAGTGGTATTTTGGATTCTTCTTTAAAGTGGGCCCCTGCAAGTATTGACTGGCAATACTCCTTTTTATTAGGACTCTTTATCACTTCCATTATTGGCCTCAATTGGTTCCCTGAATTTTTCAATTATTCATTAAATGAGGATTTCTTTCGCATTGGACTGGGCGGTTTTTTAGTCGGCGTTGGAACAAGATTGGGGGGGGGCTGCACCAGTGGCCACGGTGTTTGCGGCATTCCGCGGCGATCAAAGCGTTCTATTATGGCCACCATTATTTTTATGATAGCGGGGATCGTTATCGTGCAATTATTTTAAGGAGTCATGATGAGATTATTGACGGCATTTATATCAGGTGGCCTATTTTCTATTGGCCTTATTATTTCCGGAATGATTAATCCCAATAAAGTCATTGGCTTTCTCGATATTTTTGGACAATGGGACCCGGACTTGGCCTTCGTTATGGGGGGGGCAGTGGTGGTTAATCTTATTACTTTTCCTTTTTTAATGAAAAGGAAAGCTCCTGTCTGTGGTGGGGAAATGTCTTTACCGCAAAACACCAAAGTTGATGCCCCCTTGGTTGTCGGATCCATTATTTTTGGTATCGGCTGGGGCCTGGTTGGAATTTGTCCGGGTCCTGGATTGGTCAATATGGTAACTTTAAGGCCTAAAATGCTATTATTTATGGTTTTTCTCATTTTAGGAGTTTTGGTTAAGCGTTGGATTTCTAAACGCTATTCTATCTAAATATTTATTATGCAGGTTCTTATTGTGGGGCCAATTTAGGAATTTATTCTTGGTAAGTATCCACTAATAAAACGAAATAAAAACTACGGTCTGGTTTCTGCGGCGGAGTTTTGGCGACAATAAAACCGTGGAAAAAGTTAACACTTGATGGTGAAGTCTCGCAAATCATTGTTCTTAAAGGTAAACGCAATTCTCCCTTGCTGGTATAGTCGAGGGATCTAAAAAAGTTTTGATAGGCCTGAATTTTAATATCGATATCATCAATAGCTGAGCGCGATAGAAAAAAGTCTAATGTATCGCCTTCCGCTTGAAAGTCTTGCTGACAATAATCTTGACCTATTAAATGTTCCTTTTCTTCTTCATCACTATCATCTCGGTACTCATTTTGTTGAATGATATAGTTGTGGAAGGCCTTATAAATTCTTTTTTGGGATTGAACGCCCCTTGAACTCTTATGATCGACCCATATATTTGCATTGTCTGGGGTCAGGCCACGGTAAACGATAATTTTTTTAAATTCACTGCCCAGCTGTGAGGCGGCCTGGACAATCCCAGGCCTATTAACAATCGTTAATTTAATAGGGATGAGGATCGATGAATAATCCGGGAGTTTCTGGCCGTGAACGTTAATGGTCAATTCTTGAGGCATTGCAAAAAGTGGGCACACGAGTACCAAAATTGGCATGATAATCGTCATTAGGAGTAATTTCATTTTATTCCACCTATTTCTTATTATGATAGGAAATTTTTTTATCTCTCTTTTGGCGTATGAACAAGTTTAATTAGCGCATGAACCCTATCTTAAAATGAGATAGGTTTGGATAAGCATTGTTTTACTTGAGATCATTTTGTTCTATTAATGTTATTGAAATTTAAGAGTGGTGGCCTTTCTTGACTCTCTTCTATATGCAACTTTTTCTTTAATACTAAAGGGATACACGGTTTTGGCGATAAAGTTTCTATTTTTAATGAGTTATACAATTAAATTCTGCCAATTTCGTGGGCCAATCTCAAACCAGAAATTTTAAAAGTGCTATGGCCGCAGGGGACATGAAAAGTTCATATTTTTAGCTATTTCTTCCAATTTGAGTAAGTTTTTTGAATAAAATTCGCTAAAGAGCTTAGAATAAGAGCTGTTTGTGAACTGTAAATTGATAGGCCAATATTGCCTTGAACGCAAGTTAGTGGAGAGACTAAATACTGTGGAGCATCCATGAAAACACCAGGTAAATTAGTCATCGCTATTATGGGGGTAGGCCTGATCGGATACGTGAACTATCATTTGTACTCAACGGGAAAATATGTTCAAGTCGCTTTGAGGCACACTAAAGATTTATTTAAAGATCGCCATTGGCACAGACACATTGTTAGGGAAAATTTCGAGGTCAAAAAAAAAGAATTAGTTGAACGAGTTGCTCCTTTTAGAGAAATAGTTACGCGGCAAAGGGAGCAAGAGAAAGGTGAGCACCATCTTTATATTCCTCAAACAAAAATCAAAATTCTTGAAGTTGTCGCCGAGTATAATTACCGCGAAGGGCCACATGATAAAAAAGTTCTTATTGTCAAAACAGACTTTCAAAGTCCCTATGTTCGCGTTGAAAGTATAATCGATAAAAATGGAATAGAGAGTTCTATTCTATACGTTGCTGATCACTTAATGGTTAGAATTAATGACCTTGAGAGCTTTAAAGCTTATGCTAAAAAATATGAATTAAGAGTAGTCAAGGAATTGGGAAAAACGGGGAATTTCCTCGTTCGTATTCCCCATCATCAATTGGAAAAATATGAAGAATTTCAAAAGATTATAAACAGTTCTCAGGATGCCTTTTTCGCTGAAGGTGATGAAATCATCACGATCAGTCAGACCAAAAATAAAATAAGCTCTACCCCGAACGATAAATTTTATAGCAAATTATGGGGGATGCAAAATATTGGTGCTGCGAAAACATGGGACCTTCAAACTGATGGTCCTGGCCCGATTGTGGCGATAATCGATACGGGTATTGATTATAATCACGAAGACCTTAAAGATAATATCTACCTCAATACCAAAGAAATTCCCAATAATAATAGAGATGACGATAATAACGGTATTGTCGACGATTATTATGGTGCTAACTTCATTGCCGATAAAGGTAATGGACTGGATGATAATGATCACGGCACTCATTGTGCGGGAATCATTGGTGCTATTGGTAATAATACTCGTGGGGTCGCAGGGGTTGCCAGGAAGGCCAAAATTCTGCCCGTCAAAGTTTTTAATGCGCATGGTTCTGGCAGAACTTCAGATGTTGTTAAGGGGATTGAATATGCCCGTCATATGGGCGCCAAAATCATAAACAATTCATGGGGAGGAAAAGCGACTTCACGTGCCTTAATTGGTGCTATTGATTATGCTAAATACAAAGATATTATCGTTGTTTCCGCTTCCGGTAATGAGAGTAGCTCGCGTAAAGTTTATCCTGCTGCCTATGATAATGATAATATTGTTTCCGTTCTTGCTATTGATCGTCACAATAGACTGGCCAGCTTTAGCAATTATGGGGCCCCACACGTTGACATCGGGGCGCCGGGGGTAAATATTTATTCAACAGTAATTGGTGGAAATCGTTATCAAAATATGAGTGGAACTTCGATGGCGACGGCCCATGTTACTGGTGTTTTAACAGTTCTCTACAATCGTTTTCCAAATATTAGCTATAAACAAATGATTGATCTTATTTATCAATCGGCGGTCGAAAATCAAAACATTACCAATATGCTTGTCACCGGCGCCAATATCAATATTTATAATGCTATTATGGAAGGTGATAAATTATATGGTGAAGCGGTAACGCCTCAGTTATCTGCCAATAACAGGCCAGTGGCAAGAGGGGCCTCTTATGAGCTTGATCATAATAAATCTGTTTCGGGACAACTTAATGCAAGAGATAAGGATGGGGATTCTTTATCCTATAAAATTACGTCTCAGGCGATAAGCGGTGATGTGAGATTATCAGGGAATAATTTTACCTATACTCCACATAAAAACTTTAGTGGAAGTGATATATTTACCTTTTCTGCTCACGATGGAAAGGTTGTTTCTGACTTGGCGACGATTTCAATAATCGTTAAAAAGTTCGCGGAACCATCGGTAAATTCAGCGCCAAAGGCCAATGATCTTATATTAAAAGTTAACCAGGATCAGAAATTGGGATTTGTCTTAAAAGGGGAAGACAAGGAAGGTGATGGATTAACGTATAGTATAGTGTCTCACGCTTCAAATGGAATATTAAG
>JBFGZE010000074.1:0-17468 GCA_041586955.1 Bacteriovoracaceae bacterium | reverse complement strand
TTGATAATCTACAGTTCTTCGAAATAATGGATTCGATCTCTCGGCGCTTACGCTTCTCGTTCACTCTGCGAGAGAGTAAACTCCAACGCTTCAAAGCCCGTAGGCCTTTGCCGCATTGTAGATGCCCGGGCCACCACTCATCCTTGATATTCTAAAGTTCTTTGAAATAATGGATTCGATCTCTCGGCGCTTACGCTTCTCGTTCACTCTGCGAGAGGGAAAAATAAAAAACCAATAAAACAAAACGGGCCCAATAGATTCTAAGGTCATTAATTTTAAAAAATATTCAACATTTTTTGGAAAAGGTAAAGAATCAAAAAATAAACATACTAAGAAAAATAGTACGTTTGGCATTTATTACTAGAAAATAATTTATTTGTTTTTGAGGGTCCTGCTGTAATATTCAAGATAACTATTTTTCTGCTCGGTGAGCTCTGCCAAAATTTCATCAAACTTTTTAACAACCTCAGGTTTAACTTTTTTTGAAAAAGCAAAATAGAATTTGGTTTTACTATTTTTAATATTTATCATGCGAATATTTTCATTTCCAACAATATCATTCGTTATTTCACATGCGGGGAGATAAGCAACTCTTACCCTTTTACTTAAAATTAATTGAATGAGTCGCGGTCGATGCTCGACCCCTCCAATTTCAATAAAATCATTTCTTTTTTTACTTAAGGCGTCGATGATAACAAATCCAAGAGGTCTTAAAATTTTGATCGAAGTATTCATAATCTCTTCATAAGTAATTGGGTCATTTTTGTGGACCAAAAAACAATACATCGTTTCCGCGAGTGGAGTATTCACAAATTGAAGATTTAAATCTCGTTTACTAGAATGAGCGAATGCATAATAAAAGTCGAGTTGACCATCAAGTAGCATTTCAACTGCTTTTTTCGAATTAACCTTAACCCAAATGAGGTTATGGCCCGCTTTCTTGGCCACCATATCAATATAATCTTTCGCTGGGCCAAATACTTTTCCTTGTTTCATGGTAATATGAGGAGGAACATCGCTGAACCCAACAAGTAAAGTTCCTGCCTCTATAGGTATAAATCCCAATACTAATAGAAAAAGCAGTATTGATTTCATGGGGCGATCATACAATAAAGTGATCAATCGAAACAAATGGATCAGGTTTGTCCACAGCTCTCTTTTTCACGATTAACAAACTCAAATATTTCTTCTTTTAACTCCTTTGGAGAGGAAAAAGGTTTGGCCAAAAATAAAAAAGGTTCACATGCTAATAATGATACCGGTAGGTTACCTCGAAGATTCCCACTCATAATAATCAAATGGGCGTGCGGCTGCTCACTTCTAACTGCTATGGCAATTGTATCTCCAGAGACTTTGGGCATTTTTATATCAGTTATCACCACGTCAAATCTTTCTGTATAAATGAGTTTAAGTGCTACTTCTGAATTACTTACTGCCGTTACTTCAAAATGATCAGCTAATACCAACTCGAGAAACTCACATATAAGCTCCTCATCATCAACTAAAAGAACCTTTAACTTCCCTACTGGTATTTTCTTTATATCTATCAACTCGTTATTGCTTATCGCCCGCCGATCTCCGCTTTTTTTTTCTGCGGCCAAAATTCCAAGAGAAGCGAACTTCGCCACTTGTGGCGATTGCATACACATTTCTTTATTACTCATACTTGTCTCTTTCGTTTGTTCAAATGAAATCTCCATCCTCTCTCCTAAAACCATACGCCGACCCAAGCTCCGATTGAGCATGATGAGGGTCAACCTGGTTGCGGCAAAACCGAATCTGCACTTGAATTGCCTACATCGCTTTATGACCTTTAATAGCGGTTTTTTTAGCAATAAATTCAATGTTAATTATTTAATTATCAATATATTTTCAAATCTTTACAAATTAACGAGATGCCATAATTGTCATATTACAAAAAATAATTATTACGCACGGAGCAATAAGCAACGCTATTCTAATTAAAATTGAAAACTTTTTGCTTTGGTCTTGCTTACTAAGAGCAATTTGGATAATTTGGAAAAAACCATGGAGTTTTTATGAACCCCTCTAAGGTTCTTGTCATCGAAGACGAAAGTGATATTCGAGAACTGATCCATTTCCACTTACTTAAAGAAAATTATCATGTTCTATTGGCCGGCGACGGTGAAGAGGGATTAAGGCTTACAAAAAAAGAAAGGCCCGATCTTATCTTACTCGACATTATGCTACCAAAAATTGATGGCCTTAAAGTCTGCCAAAAAATTAAGGCCAACCCTCAATTTAAACATATTCCCATTATAATTATTACCGCCAAGGGAACAGAAGAAGACATGGTCATGGGCCTTGATCTTGGGGGTGACGATTATTTAACAAAGCCCTTCAGTCCAAAAATTTTAATGGCCCGAATTAGATCTCAATTAAGAAAATCTCAATCGCGGCAAAAGGAACAAAACCAACTGACCCAAATTAGCGGCATTCAAATCGATCCAATCAAAAGAAAAGTTTCCACTCAAGATGGGGAGATAAAATTGACCTATGGCCAATTCCAAATTCTCCATATATTGACCCAAAAGCCAGGCCAGGTTTTTTCTCGCTCCAATATTGTCGACTTAGTAAGAGGTGAAAACCATGCCATCACTGACCGTTCGGTAGATGTACAAATCGTTTTATTGCGAAAAAAGCTAGGACTTCAGGGTAACCTCATTGAGACCGTGCGTGGAGTTGGCTATCGCTTTAAGGACACGGTGTCTTGAAAAATAAACCATTATTCTGGCAATTATACCCATCCTTATTAATCGTGACCTTTTTAGAGATTTTTGTTCTTATTGGCTTTGCTCGCCACTCCTTTCGTGATTTCTACTTAGAAGATCAAGGTGCACAATTAGAAGAAAAGCTTAACCTCCTTTCTCCTTTAGTCCTTAGCTCTCTTCAAGATAAGAGGTTTCTTCAAAGGAACTGCCTAGAGATGGGTGAAATTGCTCATACCCGAATCACTCTTGTGAATATTAATGGGCAAGTCCTCTGCGACTCCAAAACAAATCCTCAAGAAATGAAAAATCAAAAGAATAGCCATGAAATTAAAATGGCCCTTCAAGGTCTTTTAGGAAAATCGGTGCGAAGAAGTCTCGTATTAGATCGTCCACTTCTTTATATCGCCATTCCTTTGAAGAAAAATAATCAAATAATCGCCGTTTTGCGCGGTTCTTTCCCCATGGAAAAGATAGAACAAGCAATTGAAACCCTCACCTTAAAGTTTGGTTTAACTGGTGTTATTCTCGCGATCATTTTAATCTTCGTCAATTTATGGCTTAGTCGTAAAATTAGTTACCCCCTAGAAATCATGAAATCCTACGCCCAAAAAATGGCGATGGGAGACTTTAACATCAAGGTCGAATTGCCAGGTAATCACTCACGAGAGGTTTTTCAATTGGCAGATAGTATGAATGACCTTGGTAATAAGCTCGATAAACAATTCAATAAAATCGTGAAGCAGCGGAATGAAAGGGAAGCGGTATTTTCCAGTATGCGAGAAGGGGTTCTATCCCTTTATATCGACGGTAATATCATGCACTGGAATAAGGCCGTTTTAGAAATGTTCGGCATTAGTATCCATAAGGACTTTAAAGGAAGTCCCTTGCGAGATGTTTTTAGCAACCCCATCTTGGAAGAAATACGCCAAAAAATACATAACAAAAACCAATTCATTGAAGAAGAAATCACCTTAACAAATAATCGCATCGTCCAAATTCACGGAACTCCAATCTACTCATCAGCGAATGAAATTCTTGGGACCTTAATGGTTTTTTACGATATTACGCGGCTAAGACAATTAGAAAGTCACCGTAAACAATTTGTCGCCAATGTTAGCCACGAATTGAGAACTCCTCTCACCGCAATACAAGGCTTTATTGAAACATTATTAGATGAAGAAAATATTGAACCGCCTATGCGACAGAAATTTCTTGGAATTGTTTCCAAGCATGCCACTCGCCTTAATGCCATTATTGAAGATCTCCTCATGTTGTCAAAAATCGAACAAGAAAGTGAAATTGACGATATTAATTTTCAAATTTTATCTGCTAATTCTTTTATTCTGCCAGCGATCGAGGTTTGTGAGAAAAAGGCGCTGGATAAGAATATCGAATTTAAAATTGATATTGACGGAGAGATTAAAATTCTTGGCAATTCCAACCTGCTTGAGCAAGCGATGGTTAACCTTATTGATAATGCCATCAAATACGGCCCGGCCGACACTCAAGTTAAAATCTCAGCTCAAGGACGAGATAATAACCTTCTCCTTATTGTCGAGGACCAGGGTCCCGGCATTCCCGAAAAGCATCATCAACGTCTATTTGAACGCTTTTACTCTGTCGATAAGGCCCGCAGTCGCAATCTTGGTGGCTCAGGGCTTGGACTCTCTATTGTCAAACATATTGCCCTCATACATAAAGGCCAGGTGGGCATTAATCATGCGAAATCACAGGGCTCCCTCTTTTTTATTGAGATCCCCAAGGCCTAGGTAAATACTCCCCTCACCATTGACCCTTTGCAGCACCACGTTTAAAAAGTTTTATACATTTATATTTATGAGGTTATTCAATGAAGCGACAAGGTATCATCCTTTTTCTTATATTCTCCATCGGCCAGAGCTATGGTGAGACTATTCCCGGTGAGCAAATGCTAGAGTTTTTTAGCGCCAATTGTAAAACCCATGGAGAATGGACCAAGCAGGCCCTGCGAGATGCCGAGGCCTTAATGGTTAATATTAATAGTATTGCCAACGATCCCGACTGCCAAAGTGTCGCTGGTGCCATCGGCCAATTGTCTAATCTCACCTATAAAATTAATAGTCTAGAAGATATTAACTCCCATCGAATCGATGCAGATATTATTGAGGCCCAGGAGCGAGAAATCCTCCTTCAGCTTAGCCGTACTAATGACCCAATGGTACGCCAACAATTGCAATCAGCGCTCAGCGATTTGCAAATTCAGCGAGCGGGATTAATCGGCACCATTCGCGCCTATGATAATCAATTAGCTCTATCCAAATCCCATCTCATGTCAGAAATCGTGACTGTTAGTAACTCTGCGATTGAGCAAATTGTTAATAACCAAGTATGTCTTTTAAAGAGGCCCCAGCTTTTAGGTAATATTGGCTCATTGACTGCTGCTATCACCTCGGCCAGCTCAAGTATTAACCCCGCTCTCAGCCTAGGGCTCGCCGCCGGTACCGACATTATTGGCAGTATTGTAGATGGCGTCCGCAAAGGGCGTCTGGCCAGTAAAATTCGAAAGTTATCGAATAGTTCAACTGCCATTGAAGCCTATAAATGTGTGATGGAAAGTTTATCCAATCGCTGGTGTGAAATGGATGATGCCATTCACTTCCTTAATTACAAGGCCGTAAATCGCCGAGAGAGATCTCGTGATGAATTAAAAAAAGCGGTTCGCTTAGTTGATATTGAAATTCCTGTGTTCCTTAATTGGCTGACACAAATTCGTTCAGGAGTCCAAGCGACAACCTCGGCAGATGCCGAAAGACAGAGAAATGTATTTAACCGAGAGGCCAAAGTCCGCTCCGCCAAAGCAAAAGGCAGTGGTATCATTGGTGAAAATAGACCTCTCTACCAAAAGACCGTTACCCCTCTCGAAAAATGGTCTGTCATCCGCTCTGTCATCAATAAACTTTTAAGTGATGGCAACAATAGCCGCTTTGCTAACACTTCCGTGGGAGGCAATCCTCTTTTTGATATTTATACTCAAAGTTATGCGCCTTTTTATCTTTTAGGGCTTAGTACCCAACCACGCTCAAGTGGGGGTTTTGGTATCGGCTTTAATGAGTTTGACCCATTTAGCCAATGGCCCAATGGCGCCTTTGTTCCCAATTACGAGATCCTCCAATCTCGTTATTTTCAATGGGTGGACCTGGCCAAGCAAAGAGTTAATCAAGAATTGGCGCTGGCACTACAACCGGACCCGCTTAAGCTCATTACCAGTGCCTGGGAGCCATCTTCCAATCGGTGGAAAAAAAGTCCTAAAGAATCCGTCGAAACTTTAGTTAAATTTTTAACAAATAATGTTCCTCGAAATTTTGAACGAGGCGTCTATGACAAGCTATACACCAGTACTATTTCTAAACTGACGAGAATTAATGACCTTATCAATGAAGCAACCTTTGGTGATACCGGAGTCTCGCCACGTGAAGCTCTGCAGAAAATCTTTAATGAAGCCGAATTAGAATTTGGTGTCGCCGTCTTACAGAGTCGCTTAGACATGATTGTGCGTTTATCACTTCTGCAATTATTTAAAAGAGCGACGCCGGAAGACCAAAATATGGCAGCTCAACTTTTAGTGGCCGATCGCTTTGCCGATGTGCTCAGCAAGATTAGTGGCACCGATAATTATGCCTTAATTATGGCCGATCTCAAAAGGGCCCGCCCTATTACCTTGGCCACCATGGAAAGCTTTGTTGAAGTATTTCGAAAAAACATTAAAACTCTTCTTAAAGAGCTCCTCAAAAAAGAAAAAAATGCCTCTGGGATGATTAAAGAGATCCACCGCCGCTCACGTACAGAACTCTGCTTTGGTCTCTTGAGTGCCCCTAAATGGCCTAGTAAAATCGATAAAAAATACTGCCTTGGACTAAAACTTGGGCCCATTATTCCTGGTGGCCCATCGTCTAAGAGGATTAACTCAAAACTTATGCATAGCTCGTTTCTCAAAAGGGCCTGCTCCTATCGTGATTATTTGCGATCATCTAAAATCTATCAAGATTGGGGTATTCGCTAGTCCATCTCTCTTGTCAGCTGGGCCGTTGGGAAATGCCTGCCGGCCATTTTTAGTCAATTGCTGATTATTCTCAAGATATATCATTGGGCCTGTTATTGAATTTTATGAGGATATTAACGAGAACACTCATAACGCAGGACTAGATTCATTATTTGAAGTTCTCAATTTCATAAGACGCTTATTGTCACATTGAATCATTCACATTTTCCGCATTTTCTTGCCTATTTCCACTAGCCCCTTCCCTTAAATGGGATTATTCTTAGTGGGCATAAAAGTTAAATCTTAATGGAGAAAATATGAATCGAGAATTCTACAGTAACTTAGGTTTAAACCTTGATATTCCGAATAAGAAAATTGAGTTTAATGCCCCCATGAACTACCTCATTCAAAAAACCGTTCGCAACGGAGAAGGAAAGCTAACCAAACACGGCGCTCTCGTTGTTGAAACTGGTAAACATACTGGCCGCTCGGCCAATGATAAATACGTCGTCAAAACACCGACAACAGAAAAAAGTGTTTGGTGGGAAAACTCGCTCTCAGAAATGAGTACGGAAACGTTTAATAAATTAAAAGAAACGGTTTTGGGGCACCTTAATAAAGGTGAACAAGTTTTTATTACAGAAAGAAGTGTTGGCGCTCATAAAGAGCATAATATCGGTGTTCGCTTAATTACCAACCGTCCTCAGCATGCACTCTTTTCGAAATACCTCTTTCGTACTCCAGAGCGCCAACTCAATAATGACGATTTCACTATCCTGCATGCACCAGATCTCGAAATCAATACAGATGAATATGGAACGAAATCTGGAACTGTCATTACCACATGCTTTGATCAAAAGATTACCATTATTGTCGGATCTTTTTATGCTGGTGAAATTAAAAAGAGTATGTTCTGCGTGCTTAATTATATGCTTCCCGATAGAAATATTCTTCCCATGCACGCAGGGGCCAATAAGTTGAAAAATGACGAAGTTTCTGTTTTCTTCGGCCTATCTGGCACAGGCAAAACAACTCTTTCTACAGATGAAGGCTCTCTTCTCATTGGTGATGATGAACACGGTCTTGGCGATGACGGGGTCTTCAATTTCGAAGGCGGCTGTTACGCCAAAACCTATAAGCTCTCTAAAACAGGTGAGCCGGAAATTTACAAGGCCTCTAGTCAATTTGGCTCTATGCTTGAAAATGTGATCGTTGATCCAACAACTGGTGATCCCGACTTCTTTAATAACACTCTTACCGAAAATGGTAGATCCTCCTATCCTCTTGACTTTATCGAGGAACTTGAGACGAGTAGCCAAGGTAAAATCCCTAAGCATATTTTCTTTTTAAGTGCTGATGCTTTTGGTGTTTTACCTCCAGTTGCCAAGCTGACAAAAGAACAGGCGATGTTTTACTTTGTTCTAGGCTATACAGCGAAATTGGCGGGTACTGAAATTGGAGTGAAAGAGCCTCAGGCCACTTTCTCTCCCTGCTTTGGTGCTCCTTTCATGCTTCAACACCCCAGTGTCTACGCTGAGTTACTAGGTCATTATCTTGAAAAATACGATATCAAAGTATGGCTCATCAATACAGGCTGGACTGGTGGTGCTTATGGTGTCGGTCAGCGCTTCCCTCTTAATATTACTCGTAATATTATTCGCACAATCCAGGCGAATAATCTAAACCTGGCGCCTACAACTAAAGATCCTATTTTTGGATTTGAAATTCCTCAAGCCGTTCGCAACGTTCCCACATCCTTACTTCACCCTAAGGAAGCTTGGTCGAATAAAGAGGAATTTGACACCAAGGCCCAAAATCTGGCGGCCTCTTTCCATAAACAAATGGAAAAGTTTGGAGACTTCTACCAAACTAACCTTGCAGGTGCTCCAACTTTTAGAGGCCAATAATGGCCAAAACATTTATCCTTCTAATAATGCTAGGGATCTGCTCATGCGGATCCCTAACTTCAAATCTTCCCTTTATTGACGACCAAAACTTTACCTCGGATACTCAGTTTAAAAACCTCCCATTAGGTGGTCTAAGTGGAATCCGCTACCACGCCCAAAGAGATGAGTTCTACACCATCTCTGATGACCGCAGTGAGCATGGCCCTGCTCGTCTCTACGTCTGGAAAGGTGTTTTGAATGATAACCTCATCGAACTTAGACCAACTCGTCAGATTATTCTCAAAGATAAAAAGAAAAAGAATTTTCTTAAAAATGATATCGATTTTGAAGGTATCGCTCTCGATCAAGACGAATACTTCATTTCATCCGAAGGTTATTTTCGAGAAAAAAAAATTATTCCTCCAGCAATTTTCCACTTTAATAAAAAGGGAATTCTAAAAAAACAAATCCATATGCCCGAGCATTTTAACCCCAATTTTAAAACACGAGGGACATGGGGAAATCGTAAAAACCTCGCTCTAGAAAGCTTGGCGAATACTAGAGATGGACAATATCTTTTTACGGCGAATGAAGAAGCATTGGTCCAAGATGGCAATATCGCCGATTATAAAACAGAAAGCACTCTCCGTATCCTACGTTTAAAAAAGGATAAAAAGGGGCACTTCCAATTTGATCAAGAATTCCCCTACCGACTTAGTGTCATTAATAATAAGGCCACTACCGATAATAAAAAAGGGGAAAATGGCCTCGTTGACTTCATCGCTCTTGATCATCAAAGGTTAATAACACTTGAGAGATCTTGGTTACCTAAATTAAAAAAGCAGGTCATCCGTATCTACCTCGTCCATTTGGAAGGAGCGACAAATACTCTTAAGATACCGCAATTAAAGGGACAGTCTCTTAAGTTTGCGAAAAAGACGCTTTTGTCCGATTTAGATACCATTGTCGCAAAAATGGACCCCAAATTTAAGCGCCTCGACAATTTTGAAGGGATTTGTTTTGGTCCACGATTCAAAGATGGTAGCCGTTCAATAGTCCTCGTATCAGACAATAATTTTAGCAAATACCAACGCACCCTCTTTCTCGCTCTAAAACTTCCTAAAGGCCTAATTGATTAACCATACCTATTATTTTTCCTTGCTTAAAATCACCTTCAAGAAATTGAAGGTGATAAATAACACAATTAGGGATCGGAAAATCCTGAAGAGCACCATCATTAAAAGAGAAAAGAATATTGCGAATCATACCACCATGAGTGCTTAAGCCTATTCGGCGATGACCATTTTGTAATACATCTTGAATTAATTGATGGGCGCGAGAAATCGCCTCGCGTCGACTCTCCCCCCCGGGGAAACGCAAATCGAGATCTTCATAGGATTTAAATTGAGCTAGAAATCCTTCCCCGCAAATATGATCAAGTTCAAGAAAAAGGTGTCCCTCGGCCTTACCAAAATAGGCTTCCCGTAATAAGGGAGTATGATGAATGGGAATATTGAGCCCTTCACTTGCCAATTTCGCCGTTTCACGCGCGCGGGAAAGGTCACTCGAATAGACAATATCGAGATTAAGAGATTTGATAAACGGGCGAAGTGATTGGGCCTCTCTTCGCCCTGTATCATTCAAAGGGATATCGATATGTCCTTGGCAACGCCGCTCTTTATTCCAATCTGTTTGTCCATGCCGAAAAATATAAACATCAATTGTCATAATCGTATCTTATGGCTTCAATTTTAATCTGAAAAGGCATACACTTACCTCCATGTACGATTATATGAAGGCCCTCCACATTATTTCTGTTGTTACCTGGTTTGCAGGACTCTTTTATATTGTCCGCCTCTTTATTTACCATACTGAGGCCCAAGAAAAACCTGAGCCTGAAAAGGGAATTCTCTCCGCTCAATTTAAGATTATGGAGAGAAGATTATGGTACGGTATTACCTGGCCATCTGCCATTTTAACCCTGGTTTTTGGCACCTCCATGCTTCATAACTTCCTCCCCCTAAGTGATAATCCCTGGCTCATCATTAAATTAAGTTTTGTCGTCCTCCTATGCTTTTATCATCTTTCTTGTGGCAAAATTTTTAACCAATTAAAAAACGATGTTTTTCCTAAGACCGGTAAACAATTGCGTATCTTTAATGAGATTGCCACTCTCTTTTTGGTAACCATTGTTTTCCTAGTTGTCCTCAAAGATACCGTTGATATGGCCAAAGGCCTTGTCGCCCTCGTTCTTTTTGCCTTAACTCTCATGCTGGGAATTAAGATATACGGAAAAGTTCGAAAAGATTAAACGTCACATTTGCGAACCTTGATTCACCTACTAAAAAAGGAGAATTTGTGAAGCTCTCAAGCAGACGTAACTTATTAAAAATATTGATCGCAATTATACTAGGAGCGATAATTCTCGCTTCTTTTCTTCCAACTGTGGGCAATGAGAAGGTAGGAGATACTTCAGTTCACCTTATTGATATCAACCCCGATAAAATTGATTGGAAAGCTAAAAGTGACCAATACTGGAAAAAACAACTTAGTCCTCTCCAATACAAAGTAACCCGCCAAGCGGGAACAGAAAAACCCTTTAGCGGAAAATATTGGAACCATAAGGAAGTTGGGACCTATACTTGCTCCAATTGTGGCCAAGAGCTTTTCAAATCTGATCATAAATTTAAATCGGGGACCGGCTGGCCATCTTTTTTTGATCTTCTTTCCAAGGATAAGATTACTCAAAAAGAAGATAGGCTTTTTGGTATGAAAAGAATTGAGCTTCTATGCTCTCGCTGTGATGCTCATTTAGGGCATGTTTTTAATGATGGCCCAAAACCCACAGGCCTACGCTATTGTATCAACTCTATTTCTCTAAACTTTAAGAAAAAATAAACTGTCACTAATCTATTTTTTATTTCACTCATTAACAAACTCATATGAGGATGACGATATGATAAAAAAGATTTTGCCCAGAGTTCTACTGCTTTTAGCGATTATTATTACCATCTGGGCCATTCGATTCTACGGCCTAGGGGAGTATCTAACCTTAGACTATATCAAGGTCAACCAATTACGATTTCAAGAGTTTTATCTTTCCCATACACTCGAGACAATTCTCACGTATATGGGAATCTATATTGTGGTAACCGCTCTGAGTATCCCTGGTGCGACAGTCATGACTTTATTTGGTGGGGCCATTTTTGGCCTAACCAGAGGTACGATTATCGTATCATTTGCCAGTACAATAGGTGCCACTCTCTCCTTTCTGGCGGCCCGCTACCTTTTAAGAGATTATGTTCAAAACAAATTTTCTGAAAAATTAAAGCTAATCAACCAGGGAATTGAAAAAGAAGGTGCGTTCTATTTATTTACCTTAAGACTCATTCCCCTTATCCCGTTTTTTCTCATCAACTTAGTGATGGGACTAACCCCCATGAGAACTATTACCTATTTTTTTGTCTCGCAATTAGGAATGATTTTTGGAACCATCGTTTATGTAAATGCCGGTGTCCAATTAGCACAGGTAGACTCGCTCAAGGGAATACTTGGGCCAGGCCTTATTGGCTCCTTTGTTTTATTAGGGCTCTTCCCGCTCATTGCTAAAAAAATCATTTATTCAATAAAAACGAGTAAGGTGTATGCTCGCTATAAAAGACCAAAAATTTATGATTATAATATGGTATCAATTGGCGCCGGAGCTGGGGGACTTGTCACCTCCTATATTGGAGCAGCTGTTGAGGCCAAAGTCGCCATTATTGAAAAGCACAAAATGGGAGGTGATTGCCTTAATACAGGCTGTGTTCCTTCCAAGGCCCTGATCAAATCGGCTTCTATTATTCATCATTCAAAAAGGGCGCAGGAGTTTGGTATCGATCAAATTGATATCAAATTTGATTTTAAAAAAATCATGGATCGCGTGCATCAAACAATCGCTAAAATAGAACCTCATGATTCTATTGAAAGGTATTCTAAACTGGGTGTTGATTGTTATACGGGTGAGGCCAAGATTATTTCTCCTTGGGAAATTGAAATAAATGGAAAAATCATCACCACAAAAAATATTACTATTGCAACTGGTGCCAGGCCTTTTGTTCCCCCAATAAAGGGGATTGAAGAGGTCGATTATCTGGTATCAGATACTTTATGGAATCTAAAAGAATTACCCAAGAACTTGATTGTTCTAGGGGGAGGGCCCATTGGATTAGAGCTTGCCCAAAGCTTCAGCCGTTTTGGTTCACAAGTGACAATCGTTGAGATGGCCCCAAGAATTATGCTTAAAGAAGATCCCGATGTCTCCCAGGAGGTACAAAATCGCCTGGAAAGTGAAGGTGTCCACATTTTAACTGGACACAAAGCGGTTGAGTTTAAAAATGGAAAGGTATTGGTTTGTGAATTTATGGAAGAAACTATTGAAATCAATTTTGATAAAATCTTGATCGCAGTCGGACGTAAGGCCAATGTAAAGGGTTTTGGCCTCGAAGAGTTAGGGGTTGAATTACGAAAAAATGGTACCATTTCTGCTAATGATTACCTACAAACCAACTTTCCCAATATTTATGTTTGCGGCGATGTCACTGGCCCTTATCAATTAACCCATACCGCCGCTCATCAGGCATGGTACTGTGCCGTCAATGGTCTCTTTGGACGTTTCAAAAAGTTTCGTGTCGATTATTCAGTGATTCCTTGGTGCACATATACTGATCCCGAGGTGGCCACTGTTGGCCTCAATGAAGAGGCGGCCAAGCAAAGTAATACCCCCTATGAGGTCACAAAGTACGGGATAGATGATTTGGATCGCGCCATTGCTGATAGTGAAGACCATGGGTTTGTTAAAGTTCTCACCAAACCAGGAACAGACAAAGTTCTAGGTGCTACCATTGTTGGTGCTCATGCCTCAGATTTATTATTAGAATTTGTAACGGCGATGAAGCACGGTATTGGTCTCGAGGCAATTCTCGGTACCATTCATACTTATCCAACAATGGGTGAGGCCAATAAGTACTTGGCCGGTAATTGGAAAAAAAACCATCGGCCTACCCATTTAATGAAATGGGTGCGCAAACTCCACACATGGGAAAGAAAAGGTTCAGATGAGAGCAAACCTATTGGTAAAAAAATCGAGGTTTAGAGATGGGAACGAAACTAAGAAGCGAGACCATAAGCCTATGGTCCCGCAAAAGATTCAATTTTATAAGTTTTTATAGAACTAATTCATCTCGAGGATTATCTTCAGCGATTCCTGGATTTGTTAGGGCCTTAAATTCTTCAGCATTAGTGAAGCCATCACCATCGCTATCGAGATGTTCAATGGCCTTCATACCCCGTCTAATAAACTTACGAGTATAATTAATATCGAGGTTCCAATCACCTTGATAATTATCTCTTAGGTAATTTTGTAGGTCCATGCCATAGTCATTTCTTTGCCATTTACTGACTGTATGACAAGTCATGCAATCTAAAATGGGAGTATTAACTATCTGGGGATAATTAGCGGCAAGGGCCTCAATAAAATTAACCTTAGCATGTGCGTTAGTAATTAATAAAAATGCCAGCGAAATAAGTCCTTTTTTCATAAATCCTCCAGTTAGGGGCAATTGTTCATCTATTCTGTACCTTTTTTGTTTCACTTTTCTAATGATATAAATCAGTTTTTTAAATAAGCTTTACTCAATTGATCTGCAAAATGGCTTGATATTATAAGAAATTCATATGAGAATTCGCTCATGGCCACCTTACAAGAAGCATTAATCGAAACAATTTCCAAGGACCTTACCATAATTGGTTCCCTGGATGATGGAAAATCCACTAGAAAAGAGTGTTCGCTCCTACTTTCAAGAATAGAAAGTGCCAAAAAATTAGTTCAAGATGATGAGATACTCCTGAAAAAACTTGCAGAGCTGCAGAATGAAGTAGAGGGCATTAAGGCCAAATAGCGTGGGCCGCTCCCGTAGCAGCGCAGCAATACCTATGCTAGATTTAAGCAATAATGTCACGAGAACGAGTGCCAGCAACATTTAAATAAAATGATGATCAAACTTATCTCGTGACGAGGAAGCTTGTCGATGCCCTAGAGGGCGATGAGGATGGTTTCAAAGTAACGTGATCAGCTTATTACCACAAGCTCTTCCTGCCGATTCCAAACGATATACTGTGAAAGATCCTCTCCGCTTGCAAGGCCATTACTCATCTTATGAAGTGCTGAATCGACTTCTTTATCTGTGGGTTCAGTATTATTCGTGCCGCTCAATGATGAAACTAAAATAAAATTCCATTTCTTGGTGTGACTATCTGCTTCTTCGACAAGAGCCTTAAAAGTCGTTAGCTCTTCAGGTCTTTTATCGACACACATAATAGGTTCAATTGTACCACTACTATAGCTCTGCTGGCCGCCCTCAAACATATTGGTGGCCTTGGCAAAGAGAATTAAAATCCGTAATGGCCGAGGTTCATTTTTTGCTTTATTTAATAACTCTTCAAATTGAGACATATCCCATTCCTTTTTCAATTGAAGTCTTTAAGTTTTGCGACAAATTTCTCTTCAATGTGAAGAACATCTTCTTCTGTCTGACAAATCTCTTCAAATATTTCCTCGATTTTTTTATTTATTTTGCCAATCCTTTCCGAAGAATCACGTACCACCTGCTGATCATCTTGAGAGTAGGCCAATTCCAATTTAGAGGTCTCATCCTTCAATAATAACTCTAGACCTGTGATTTGCCTTTCCCTTTCCTCTATTTTCTCACGCAAAGGCCTTAACATTTTCGCTCTTTCTGAAATGATCGCCTGCCGCTCTTTTGTCCCAACCTTTTTATTTTCAGTCTTTTTTTCTATTTGCTTTGTTTCATCTTCTTCCCAACCAACGCGCTTTAAAAAATCTTCATAATCGCCATTATAAAATTCACAATTCCCCTCGCGGAAAATAATCAACTTCGTCGCCAGTCGCTTTAATAAATTTTCATTATGGGTTACTAATAATAAGGCACCTGGAAATTTTTCTAATTCCTCCGTTAAGATTTCAACCGATTCAATATCTAAATGGTTCGTCGGCTCGTCCAATAAGAGGATATTCGACTTTTGCGCCATAATCTTACCTAATAGGACCCGGGCCTTTTCCCCCCCACTTAAAACAGAGATTTTTTTAAGGGCATCTTCATTGCTAAACATCATCGCGCCACATATGGCCCGTTGAGAGGATTGCCCAAGATCGGGGTTGGCCAATTGAATTTCTTGCAAGATCGTATGATTGGCATGAAGGGCTTCCACATTTGTTTGGCCAAAAAATGAAATATCCGCTTTTGGATGAAAGTTATATTGCCCTGATTTTTCTTTTAAAAAACCATTTAAAACATTTAATAATGTCGACTTCCCTTTTCCATTTTTCCCAATAATTCCAATACGGTCTTTCGCCCCCATTTGGAAGGAAAGGTTGTTAATTAATAATTCATCCGTATAGCCGAATTGAAGGTCCTCAACTGAGAGAATAAACTTGGCGGCAATTTTCGAATAATGAAATTGTAAATTCATTTCACTGATATCCTCTAATTGCTCTAGCTTATTCATTTTATCCAATTGTTTTAAGCGCGACTGCGCCTGTTTCGCCTTCGTTGCTTTCGCCCTAAAACGATCAATAAAACTAACCAGATGCTTTTCTTTCTTTTCTTGGTTGAGTCGTGTTTTTTCGTAATTCTCCTCTTCCTCAAAAATTTTCGAATAAAATTTCTCAGTATCCCCTTTTATTTTTTTTACTTTTCCCCGATGAATACCCGCGGTATGAGTGGCAACAGCATCCATAAAAGAGCGGTCGTGGGTAATAAAAAAAACTTCACCAGGATATTGCTTTAAATATTGAGACAACCATTTAAGAGAAATAATATCGAGATAATTGGTCGGTTCATCGAGTAGCAGAAGACTCGGGGATTTAATAATAACCTTGGCCAAATTAATACGGATTTGAAAACCGCCAGAAAAAGACATCGGGTCCTTAGCTTGATCTTCCTTCGAGAAGCCTAGACCTTGTAAAATCTTTTCTGCCCTATACTCCTCCCATTGCTCTTCTTCACTTAAAACACTCATGACTTCCGATAAAACATCTTGTTTTTCAAAATGAATATGCTGATCGATTGAGCCAATAGTATACCCGCTTGGAATTTGGACTCGGCCAGAATCAACATCCATTTCCCCTTTAATAAGTTTAAACAAAGTTGATTTACCACTGCCATTACGGCCGACAAAGCCTACCCTTTCTCCATGGCCGATTGAAAAAGTCACCTCTGAAAAGAGGTTTTTAGGGCCAAAGCTTTTAGAAATTTCGTGAAATTGAATCATATTTACCTTTTCTAATTACAAATCGCCCCTAGCATACTAAACTAAACGCCAATCGTCTTTAAATGCATTGCAACAAGGAATCTCCATGAACGAATGGTCCTCATTAAAAAATATCGCTGTTGTCGCCCACGTTGACCACGGCAAAACTACCCTCATCGACGGGCTTCTTCAACAATCCGGTGCCTTTGACCCGCGCGCAGCTGTTGAAGAAAGAGTGATGGACTCTGGAGATATCGAAAAAGAAAGAGGGATCACCATTTCTGCCAAAAACTGCGCCACTTATTGGAAAGGCGTTAAAGTTAACCTTCTCGATACCCCCGGGCACGCTGACTTTGGTGGAGAAGTAGAAAGATCCCTCCTTATGGTTGATGGTGTTTGTCTTTTAGTTGACGCTGCTGAAGGCCCATTACCGCAAACTCGTTTTGTTTTACAAAAGGCGCTTGAGCGCGATCTCAAAATTGCCTTAGTTATTAATAAAGTAGACCGCCCCGATAGCCGCAT
>JBFGZE010000073.1:0-17562 GCA_041586955.1 Bacteriovoracaceae bacterium | reverse complement strand
TGTGTCGCTGAACGAGTTTTTTAAACTTTTTTTATAAAATACGCCATTTCTATAAACCTCATATCCAGTGACCGCAACATCATCTTTTGAAGGACTCCATGAAATAGTCGCAGAGGTTTGAGTAATATTTGATGAGCCAATATTCAAAGGGACAGAAGGAGCTGAATCAACAGCAGGAGAAGTAATAGGAGCAACAGCAGCATCAGAAGTTTGAATCATCACTCCATTGGAGAATCCGGATTTATTTGAACTACCGTCAAATGCTTTAACTGTATAAAAATAGCGAGTCGATGGAGTAAGGCCTGTGTCGCTGAACGAATTTTTTAAACTTTTTTTATAAAATACGCCATTTCTATAAACCTCATATCCAGTGACCGCAACATCATCTGTTGAAGGACTCCATGAAATAGTCGCAGAGGTTTGAGTAATATTTAGTGGACCAATATGTAAAGGGATAGAAGGAGCTGAAGTATCACCAGATGAAACAGTCCTAGGAGTAATACTAGCAGTGACTTTTTCCTCTGTAGATCCTAGTGTTGAAATATTTAAACCCTCTGAAGCAGCCGACTTATTTGAACTGGCATCAATAGCTTTAACAGTATAGAAATAAGGGGTCGAGGAACTAAGCCCTGTATCCTGGAAAGAGTTTTTTAAACTTGTTTGATAGTAAACACCGTTTCTAAAAATTTCGTATCCAGTGACTGCGATATTATCTGTTGAAGGGCTCCATGAAATAGTGACAGAATTCTCAGTAATATTTGATGCTGCCACACTCAAAGGGACGGTCGGAGCAGAAGTATCAACAATAGCGCTTTCACTCTCGCTAGGGATGCTGAACTTTGCCTTTTTCTTAGTGGGACTCTTCTGTGGAACACAGGAGTATAAAAACACCAAGGATAAAAAGAATATTATTTTATTAGTACCTTTCAAAGCAAGCCTCCTAATTAAACTACTTCCAATAATCAAACAAACTCTATTTAGTATAGCTACATATCGGCTTGAAATTTCTTTAAAGTATAGCTTTTCAAAATTAATTTTATGGAGAATCAAGCAATGTAAATAAAAACCATTGTTTAGAAAGGAAAATTAAGGCGCCAAAAAGCAAGTAGAGCTAATTATATTGTTTTGAGGTGACGATTTTTTTTGGCACTTAATTATCCCCTTGTTAGAAAACTGGCCATATCCCGCGATGTAAGAACTAGCGATAATAATACTTTACCCCCATAGAGAGCAATTTTTATCGAAAACAATTTGCCAAATTTTTTTGAAATGTGACCACTGGCAGGGAAAACATAATCGAGTGAGTGGCATATACATTCATTTCATTAACGAGGAATACCTAAGATAGAAACAAGATGCCCATAAACGACCTATAGTGAATATGATTACGGTTTTAATTTCACGCTAAATTCACATAATATGGCAAGTTCTTAAGGCATTGACTTAGGTCACACCATAAGTATCTAAAATTGGGGATAAAAATCCTTCAATGGGCTTGCTTATTGGCCATAACTCCCTCCAGCGGTAAGTGATTTTATATTTGTGGTAAAATTAAGCGCAGAAACAGGAATTTAGCTTATGGATGCTTCCAAGCGAATCTTATTTATTGGTCAAGATGAAAAATACTGGTCATCCATTCAGGAACGATTCGCCAAGAAATACCCCGACCAACAATTCGACTTTACTCAGATTTATAAAAAAGAAGATAAGTTATTTCAAAACCTGATCATCGATATCGCTGCGATTGAACCAGATGTCATCTTTATTGACTATTCCACCGACCCCCATAAACTCATGACGCTAGCACGACTTATTCGTCGCTGCTTTCCTTATAATGATGCAGTGATTGGGCTTTGGGGTTATCTTGCAGACCCCGCCATGATTAAAGAAAGTAACACCACTGGCGTATTTATCAATCATATCAAATCCGGTGAATTTGATGATATTCTCTATCACTCCCAATTATTATCACAAAAAAATTCACTCGAATTACCTCAAGTCGCCAGCGCGAAAATCCCTATCGACTATAGTGTTGATTTTGGGTCACTCGTCAAAATTGGTTATATCACCCCCACTTCAATTCATATAGAGGACAATCTCCTCTTCGCTAATGGCCAGGAGATAATTCTTAAAACCCAGTTCCATTCGACTTTTGACGTAAAATTTTTTACCGTCGAAAATTGTATTGCAAGTAATTTATATTATACCTTTAAACATGGTCATGATTTGACCATTAATTTTAAGCATGAATATTTAGAAGAAGAAGGTATTGTCCCCGATCTTGAAAGAAAGCGAAAAGACGCGAGTACTCAAGAAAAGTCTGCTGTAGATGCTCAAAAATCTGGTCAACCCCAAATAAAAATCAATGGCGATATTGTAAAAAGCAAATATCTAACTTGGTTTAAAAGTCGCTATACTCCCCCCACCCTTATTAACGATCGCATCCTGGTTCTGGACCACACCATGACCATTTTAAAGGTGGCGGATAAACCTCTTGATGGTTATGCCAATTCAATCCGCTTTTCTAAAGAAATCGATCCTAAGGGCTCGGTCATCACCGAAGTCATGCCTGGCCTCATTGCCTACCAGTATAAGGATGAGACCGAAGAGCAGAAAAAAGAGGAGGAGAATAGAAAAGATGAATCAGAAACGAGTACTTTGGAAAAAGAGCAAGCTTCCCAAATCTATGGGGATCAGGCCTTACGTTTAATCATCAGCAAAATAGATAGCATCCCCGATTATAACCCCTATATCTTGGTCTTCAATGCAAAATTAAATTCAAATGAGCTCAAAAACTTACTCAATTACGACCGTATTATAAGTGATGGCCATCAATTTAATTTTGAAAAAGTTCTCCATCTTTGCGATGCCTTTAATAAAAAGCGCCAAACTGAATTTGATCAACAAGATGAAGAGGAAAAAAAGTTAATTATCCCCAAAATTTTTCTCGATAAAAAGTCTGATGAATCGAATGCTGAATTTATTATTAAAGCAAAAATTATAGAGATATCTGAATCTTATACCATCTTCACAACCGAACAAGAAATTCCCATGCATTCAGTATTCCACCTCAAGGACCCTGCCAATATATTTGTCAGTGTTATTCCGGAAGTAGGAGGAAAAGTCACTAAAATAAAAGGAGGTTACCAATACCTAGGAGTCAATCATGGTGTTCAGGAAAAAGAGCGCGCCCGCCTGCGCCGGTTTGTGAACGAAATGATTTACCTTCCCAAGAAGTTGAAAAAAGAGGCGGAAGAGGCCGAAGTCAAGGCCCGACAAAAAGAGTTTTTAGAAAAGCAAAAAAAAGCTGCAGAGGATGCCAAAAAAGTCTCCTAATTTATTTTTCTTGAGATCAACCCCATAAATCGCTATGATGGCCCCTTTAAAGGAGTCGTCCATGATAAAGCTGCTCTGCCTTTTATTATTCACATCCTCTCTCTTCGCCTCCGAAGTCGCTCATTATAAGATCCGTCCGGGAAAATTTCATAAGGGCGGTAAAATCAAAATATCGGTCCAAGAAACAAAGCACCATGCCATCGTCAAAATTAATTATAAAGTAAAGAAGAAGGCCTTCGTTCCCGTACCTCGGAAATATTTAAGTAGAGTTTACTCTCGCGCCATCCCCCTCAAGTTGATGCAAGAGCGTGGTTATGATGAGTTAGCAAAAAAAGGGGTGATGAATCTTCCCAAGGCCCGTATTAAATACCTCGGTCGAAAGGATTACCATTCCTATCGCAATTGTCATGTCATCAAAATATTACCTACAAATGGAAAATCAGAACTCACCGCTTTTTACCACCCCAATATTCCGGCGGCGGGCTGGGTTTATGTCAAAATTAAAATTAAAAACATACGATTTCTTAAATCTTATACAATGGAAGCAAAATATAGAGAGTGACCAATATAAGCTTTTTAAATAAATAAAGTGAATTCTTTTTTCTTGTAAAAATAGATAAAAAAAGCAGTAGTGCTACAGCCGATAAAGGCACTCGTTCCCAAAGCTCCTCCCATGCCTTTGGCAAACCCAATTAGATAAAAGATAACCAGCGAATAAATAAAAGAGGCCAAGCTAATAGACCTATGACCCATGCGTTTTTTGCTGGCCATCCCCACAAAGGTCGCCCCAAAAAAGATGGCCTGGGCCTGTAGGCTAAAAAGAAAGAAATTATTGATAAAGACAAAAAGGATAGTTAAACCAGCGGAGGCCCGTATCGCACCAATATTATTTTTATGAGCGATATAATGGGTGAGATTGGCGCCAATAATTGATAATAGAATGATTTGCCATAAACTCATAATACCACCTTCAAAAGAGAAAATGCGATAATAGAAAGAAAAGCTGTAAACCCCATTTTTCCACCTAGCCCGATGAAGTAATTTTTAAGGCCTATGAAAATAAGGGCGCCAAAAATGGATACAAGGGCGATATGAAAAATGTTTTCTACAAGCTCAAATGAGCTCATACCTGCAAAAGATGCCGTGTAGATAATGGCCTGGTAGCTATTCTTATTTTTTTGAGGAAAAGGAATAATCGTTCCGGCCAATCCCACCAAGGCAGAGGCCAGGACAACCCCAATTCCAAAATATTCTTGCAAAAAAAAAGTCGCCCAACAGCCACCAAAAAATATTATAAAATAAAGAAGAAATATTTTAATAGGCCCCATTTTAAATCACCTGATGGTTTTTTTACGACTGCCAAACCATTTCGTAAGATCGACACCAAAGTAACGCAAACAACCTAAAACAAGCATCATAGCAGTGGCCTCATCGAGGTTGCCAATGAAGGGAATATTATCGGGAATGAACTCAATAAATCCTGCAGAGGGGTTAAGAATATAAAGGAGACCTAGAAGACCACCTAATAGGGTAATAATGGTCTTAAATTTTGTTCTCTCCATAAGCTCCCCGCTTTTTATCAGGATTGTAACCCAGAGAACATTTTATTTGCAATCGCTGATAATAAAACTCTACCCCACGCTGCAAACGGCTACGCCTCGCAACAATTCTGGCGTCAATTGGTTAATCTCCATATCATGATTGTGCCTTACTCATTATTTATGTTGAATGCCCACAGAGTTAATACCATAAATGGAGAAAGAAGATAAAAAAATTAATCATCGCTTTGTCGCTAGTCATAATGATACAAAAGAAGAGATTTTTCTTGAAATTGATCATGACTATCACGCTGCACTAGATCCTGGCCCTTATCGTTTTTATGGGGTTAAAACAACCTCTGACAAATCTAAAAATCAATCACCTTTGAACTCTCCTTCAAAGGTTTTTTACCTTTTCAATTGAAATGTCATAAATTGCCATACCTTTTTTCTTGAATGTCCGACGCAGCTCATTTTACTATAGAATCTCGAGGAGATTTTTTATGTTAAAAACAATTCTTTTGCTTTTTGTCTCATTATCGGTTTTTGCCGGTGAAACTGCCAATTATAATGTCCACAAGGGAAAGTTTCACAAAGGAGGCTGGGTTAAAGTCTTCGCTCAAGAACAAGAACAAGAGCAAGTCGAACTCGCTCAAATCGTCATTAAGTATAGTATCAAGAAAAAATTATTGGCCCCAGTTCCTGCTAAATATCTCAAAGGGGAACATACACGTATATTACCAGCAAGTTTTTTGACAGAAAGAGGTTACGAAGATTTGGCGCTTAAGGGACAAATGAAAGTTGGTAAAGCGACCATATTCCATATGGGGCAAAGAGACTATAAAGGATATCGCGATTGTCATGTCATAAAAATTATTTCCCAAAGTGGACGCACGGAAACGACCGCCTATTATCATCCCAACGTGCCAGCAGCAGGCTGGGTTTTTGTCCGGCTTAAAAAGAAAAATATTCCCATAATTGGGAATTATACAATTATGGCGACTCTGCAAGAATAAAAAAATTTAACAATATTTTTCTGGGGCGTACTTCTGCGCCTGTGCCCACGGGTCTTTCGCCTCACGGATAAAGTCTAATAAAAAGGGTAAAAGAAGCTCTGGAACAAATTCAACCGGCCTGGTATCCGTCATCAATTTCCGCAAAATTTTAATGGCAATGGGGTACCACTTTTCTGCTTCCCCACTCCATTTCACTTGAACTTGGCGAGTCGGGCTATTTTGATCCTCTTTGATAAACTGGATTTCTTCGGCCAAAATACGCTCAAATTCTTCCATAGAGATACGGCCATGATGGATTTCCGCCCACACTTCCCAACGGGAGCGCTCAGTAGTGGCCAAATCGTCCATAATCCTCACGCGAATTTCCTTACCGTTACGATCACGTAAAGTTGCCGGTAGGGCGACACAACCATTGCCACCTAACCAATCAGCGATATATTGCAACGCTTGAAAAATATTATAACGAACTTCCTCTGGATCATTGTTTTTAATGACATCTGACTCTTTCAAACTAGCAGCGATCACTCCTCGAAGGTACATAGGATCGGATTCATCCAATCCTTCAATATCGTCTCCTTCCACAAAGGCCATCAGGCTTTTTTGATCTTCAGGATCAGTAATAAGGCCGCAGATGACTTCTTTTAACGCTGAGTCAGATGAATCCTTCTCCTTGCGGCGGTAGGCCTGAACCAAGGCCAAACCGATACGCACAAAATCCGGGTGCGCCACCCAAAAGCCATCAAGATTGCGTTTCAGTTGAGTGACCACATCTTTAATATAACCAATCATCGAAATTTGAAAGGATTCCTTATTGCCATTCTCATAGAGAACACCATACATCCCACCAAGTTTAATGGCACCAAGCGGTGCTAGGGAACGCTCGAGAATTTTATGACTTTCACGAATATGCTTAATAACAATATTAGGGTCGGCCTTCACTGGAATTCGATAATTGGGGTCATGTTTAAGAAAGCGTGCTGTTGCGGCAAGAAAATCGTGCCACCCCAAAGAACCACCCACAAAGTACGGACGCAAGGCCTTGGCAATTTCTCGAATACGAAAAATGGCGCGAGGTCCTTCAAAAACAATATAGAGCTTCACTTGGCCCATTTCATATTTGGGGTGAAGTTCCTTAAGCATTTTTTCACAAATATTAATCATAGATTGAAGATAAGCTGCCTCTTCTTCATTTTCTAATTTCGGAACATAAAAACACAGGGCCTTAGGTTTGTCCCAATTATGAAACATATGCATAGCAAAATCGTATATATGCAAAGGCAGAGGTGAGCCATTTAAAATATGGGCATTATCGGGAATGGCCAGGCCAGGAAAACGTTTAATCGGTTGAGAGAGGCGCTCTTTTTCCAGACGGTATTGCTTGCCAGATCTTTCATCGTTAAATTTAAGTTCGCCATTAAAACATTCAATTAAATTCTCGCAGGCCAAGAGAAAATCACTCATCAGCGGTGTTTTTGAATCCTCATTATCCGCTCCCCATTTGGGAAATTCATTAGTCTCTTCAATTAGCCGAGCAATAATATCGGGTTCATTGGGGAGTTTGCGGTGGATCGCATTCATGGCATTGATAGACATGCGTTTGGTATCCGGTGGCCCAAATAATGTCACTTGTTCCCCTTGTAAAAATTCAGGGATCTCCACCTTCCAATCAGCTTCACACTTAGTTTCTAAAGGGCCCATGACAATCCGGCCATTGTCATCTTTACGGCCGATTGCGGTCTTATATTCCGCTGATAAATAGTCTATGCCGGAAGCGCTATTCGCTCTTACGCATTCTTTCGTTTGCTGGTCGATAAAAGCGCGGTCGATGGCCCTTTGGTCAAGAACTTTGTTTAAATCATTCGAAACCTTTTGATATAGAGTACAGACAAATTGCAATGCCTGCTGTGTCTCAATATGGCCAAATCGTTGGCGCAAATTGGCCTGAACCTTAAGGCCTTCAATTCCAGGAACATCTTCCATGGTTTTCAAGGCCTCCTCAATAAAGGCGGGAGCGATAAAGTCTTTATAATAAGGAATGTCGTATTCTTGTGTTTTTGAAGTCATTGGATAAATATACGACGATCCTTACAAATGTACTAGGGCCTGTGCTCGGTTAATATCGTTGGAAAATTATCGAAATCATAATTTTTTTCGCCCAATTGAGACGCCAACATAATTTGGAGAAAAGTAAATACTGAAGGGGTTTGAACCTAGATCAGATTTTATCAGTTTTCCATAGGCCTAGATATTACTTATTAATCAACGATAAATGCACGAGGTGACAACCATTTAAAACCCTATGCCCTTCTAATTGGAAAGACGCCGGCCAAAACTCTCCCTCATTTTCCTGGCGGTGACTGAAAATTAAATGACCCTTGCTAGTTAAAGATGAAACGCATTTTTTAAAAAATGAGTCCCAAGAGAAATCAATTTGTTCACGACATTTTTGACGGCGAATATCCAGGGCCTGGCGGCCACTGCCGTTCATAAAATAGGGAGGATTACAGAGGATAAGATCAAAAGGTCGGGTGGGAGCGCCTAAAGATTGATAAGTCCCATGTCTCACTTCAGATTGAAACTCAACTCCTTTTTTAATAAAGGCGATATTTTCCTTGAGAAAAGGGATAAAATCATCTTGGTATTCACAAAACGTGAGATGGAGTGGTTTGCAATACTCTTGAATGAATTCCAAACCGACAACACCACAACCAGCACAAAGATCAGCAATTATTTCAAGTTTCATATCGCCAACTTGAGATAAGGCCCATTTGGCCAAATGAATGGAGTCTTCATTAAAGCGATAAAATGATGGTTGTTTATAATCCCACAAAGGCTTCTACCTTGGTGGCATTTTGGCCGCGGCGAATGATCGTGAAGATATCTTTCTCCCATTTAAGAATCGTGGACGATTCGCCACTAGGAATAAGACCGTTTTCGGTGACAAACACCAAGGGAAATTGATCTTTATGCTGATTATACATGGCACGGGCCTGTTCAATATCAATAATAGGCTCATCACCTGTCATATTGAGACTAGTGGTGGTAATAGGGCAATCATCGGTTAATGCGCAGAGTGCTGGTGATTCTAAATAACGAATTCCTACAAAAGGGCTATCTCCCAAGATATTGGAGTCATAATTCATCGTCAAAAGATCTTTACGAACCAATAAGGTTGTCTGCAAAGAAAAAAAGGTCTGCCATTGATCGAGGGAAAAAATATCGGGTAATAAAATGGCATTTTTTAATTGCTCCTTAGAAGTGAAAAGAATGGAGAGAGGCTTTTTGGCATCGCTGCCTTTAAGACGATGAACTTCTTTTACCATTCCAATATCTTCTACCCTATTACCAATACCCCAAACTGTATCTGTGGGATAAATCAGGATTTTATTTAAAGTACTAGCCACCATAATAACTCCGGGTCGTTTTCACCGAGAAGGATTAAATTATAAAGAGAGAAATGTACCATTTGCCCCTTGTCCAGAAAGCCTCTAAAAATATCCTTTAAAACATCATTTTTAGGGGCCTTCAATTTATCATTCCATAAGGCCATTTCTTTGGCCATCTGAGGATTTTCCAATCCATGAAGAGCAGTTAAGACCTGTAAAGGTCTATCGGAATTAATCATTTCGGCCAATTTTTTTCCGACTTTTTGTTTGGTCAATATACTATCGGGGGTAAAAGCATCGAATAACCATAATTCACGCCAAGTATATTCATCCCTTCGCTTTTCTTGGTAAGCAGTATTAAGAAAGGCCTGAATTTCCACGGCACTAGTTCGAGTCGATAATTGGCGATACCATAAAGGAGCAATACGAATACCATTGGTCCAACCTTTATAAAGATTACGAATTTCACCCAATGACCAATTAGCGCCAAATTCATGGCGCCATTTATCTTCCTCATTACGGGGTAAATAAGGTAAAAGGTAGTCCGCTAAAAATGAAGTATGGGGATCATCACCATAGAACTTTTTAAAACCCAAAACGGAGCGATAGATAATTTTTTCCCATAGCTCCTTTTCCTTTTTCTCCATACCGACAATATCGAGGTGTCCGACAAGCGGTGCTAAAGGGGTACTTAAAATGATTTTATCAACACTATTTAAGGCCCATGTTTGATTATTCGTGCTCATAGCGACATTAAGAAAAGCAATATTTTGTATGAGGTCCTCCGTGCTGGGCCTTATAATATTAAGAATTCTCCGCTGTGTGGATTTAACGATTTCTTTGTCCATATCTTTAATGATAAATGTTTGGTAGTGCCGTAATTTATCTAATAATTCTTGCGGATAAAAGAAATCAGACTTGAGCTGACGCCAGGCCATTAATTTGTCTCTTTTAAGTTTAGAGAATTTATTTTTTTTAAAAAATCTTTTCGCCTCTTCATCAGTTTGAGGGGCAAGCTTAAAGTATTCTAATAACTTAAAATGCTCTTGCCCAAGGAAGTTCACACATTCGATACTCGTTTCAGGGGGTTTTTGAAAACCTTTAATATGAGCGACAACAAGAGCATAAGAGAGATTAAAAGGTTTTGCCTTTTGGCAATCAACTTTTTCAGGAAATTCGATATTGCGATAATCAAAACCCAGCATTTCAACCTGAGGCCGAACGAGAATATTATCAATTTCAAGTAATGGCAGACCTAAAAATTTTTTTTTTTAAGCGATGGTGAAACCACCTGAGCATAAGCTGTGCCAATTCCAGGAAGTGAAATCTGACTCAAAATAGGGCGGTTAAGGACAATTTTATAATAGAAGAAGATAGACCAGAAAAGAAAACCGATCATTAATAACACAATGATCATCACCTTTGAGAAAGAGTCCTTGTTTTCGGCATTCATCTCTACCTTCTTCTTTATCTCCTGCAAATCTCCAGCTGAAGTCATTTTGACTTGAGGGGAAGTGGGGTCGGTATAATTGCTATTTTTTGCCTGAAAAACATCGTCGGTGTCGGATTCATCTGGGCCCAGAATCTCAGGAGACTCAGGGATTATTTCATCAACATTAAGGTCTAGTTGTAAACTGGGGTCCGGAAACTCCAGATCAGCGCCTTCAGGTAATATCCCCTCACTGCCCTGGCCCTCCTCAACCTCTCTAAGATCCACCTTTTCACCTCGGTGGAATTGCTCAAATAGGCCTGTCGCATCTTCAGATAAGGTGATATCTTCATCTTCAATTTGCATATCAATGAAATCTTCTGGGTTAGGATATTCCAAATCGTTGGGCCCAGGAACAGTGGAATGCTCGATAGTCATCTCATCGTCATTTTTTAATTCGTTAATAAAGAGATCAGGTCGCGGGCCGATACCTGCTTCCTCATTGGTGAGATTAGCGGTGAGAACATCCTCTGCCTCTGAAATTGGATTAAAGCCCTGCGGCTCGTTATCATAGAGAAACCGTTGCAATAAATCTTTTTCATGCATCCAAAACCAAAAGCCATTGGCCTTTAGTAATTCATCTTCTGCTACTAATTTATCACCGTCGATCATAGCAATTACTTGGTCCCGACTAAGTGGACCGATAATTTCATGATTGGAGTTTTTAATTAGCCATTCTTTTTTCACAGAAAGAATCCCAATAATCCTTTTAGGTCCTCGTCACTAAACTTAAGACCTGCACTAATTGTTGCACTACGACTATCTTCAATCATATCTTCTACAGCGACTTTGCCATAGAAAACATTCCACAATTGGACTTCAGTTCCAAATCGTAAATTAATGCCAATGTCATCCCGATAATCATAAACATCGAGAGAAAATTTACTTCCCCAGTCTGAACGCTCATAATCAAAGCCTAGACCACCACTTGATTCAATTAGACCACCACGGAAAACCCAATTTTGAATTTTACGGCCCAATTGAACATTAAAGTTAAAACTATTTTTATCTTTTACTGTGCGAACCTCTGTATTAGAGACACCATTAATAGTCGTCGTCGTATGCTTTTCTTTTTCCGGACCAAATTCTGAAGTGGTAATCCCCACCTCATAAAAACGCTCAGGAGAAGGAAAGATACGTAGGCCAAGGTTCGTTTCAGCTCCATAAACGGTATTGGCCCCCGTAAATAATCCCAATTCTGTACGAATCGCATCGACCTTGCCAACAATCTTTTGAACCGAGGCCAAGGTATGCTGGACTTCATCTGCAATTTCATCTTCAACTATGAGCTTACCGACAGTTCCGCGACCCTTTTTCACATGATCCATCAGCTCTTTCATATCACTGGTCATTTCCTTAGCATTGGCCAAGATCTCTTTAATGTCGGACATCGCGCTTTCTTTATTATTATTATTCACATGGTAGGCCAAGCGCTCAGATACTTCTTCAAAGTTTTTTACCATTTTCTCGAGTCGTTTTTCATTGCCGACAATCACCTTGTGGAGAGAATCAGAAGCTTCTCTGGCATTAGCGGCCATGAGCTTCACATCATTAAGAATTTTCCTTAGTGGTGGTTCACGACCTTCAGGGGCCATCGTTTCTTTAATATTGGAAACAATCACTCTCACATCTTTAAGAACTTGCGATGCGTCTTTCATTAGGTCTTCAACACCTCCCCCTTCCTGGGCGGGAATGAAACCATTTTCTTCGAGCCTTTCGTTGCCTGGGCCTATAATGATCTCCAGGTACTTATCTCCAAGAAAGCCCACCGACTTGATGGAAAGAACGGAGCCCTTTGTTACCGTCACTCGGCTTAAAATCTCGATTGTTAAATAAGCTGCATTTTCCACCAATTCAATGGTTTTAATACGACCAGCATTAATACCAGCAACTTTAAGCGAGGTTTTGGGAAAAATACCCGACGCGTCACGAATAATAGTGCGATAAGTAATATAATCACCAAAGCCAGATTGGTTTGTCGTTACTTTTAGGGACATAAAAATAACGGACGCAATTGTGGCCAACGCCAATATCCCTACTCGTAATTCATTCATTAACTATTTTGCTCCCATTACCTATAAATGAATAAATTGCTTCACTAACTCATGGTCAGACTTCGCAAATTCTTTAGCAGGTAAGTATTCAATAATTCTACCATGATCCAAAAACGCCACATAGTCGGAAATTTCTAGGGTCGCTTTCACATCATGACTAATAATAATTGATGTCATTTGTATATCTTGATGTCGTTTCGCTGTATCAACAATTAAATCATTGACCATTTTAGTTGTAATCGGATCCAAACCAGTTGTCGGCTCATCATACAGCATAATTTTTGGTTTGAGGGCCAACGCACGAGCTAACCCTACTCTTTTACGCATGCCTCCAGATAATTCTGATGGCAATTTATCGAAGGCCTCAGGAATAATGCCTACCGAGGTCAAAAGTCCCTCGACCCGATCCCTTATTTGAAATTCATCCATATCAGTGAATTCTCTTAATGGAAAAGCGACATTTTCAAAAGAGGTTTTTGAATCAAAAAGAGCGGCATATTGGAAAAGCATGCCAAAATTTTGGCGAAACTCCCGCAATTCTATTTCACTTAAATGATTAAGATTTTTGCCTAATACTACAATTTCACCCTCGGTGGGCTTGATCAGGCCTAAAATATGCTTGAGCAAGGTCGACTTTCCAGCACCAGAAAAGCCCAAAATGGTCGTTATTTTACCTTCAGGAATATTGAAATCTAAATTTTTCAAAACGACATGATCAGCGAATCTCTTGACGATATTATTAATTTCAACTGCATAACTCTGTGCTTCCATCATCATCACCTAAAGAATATGCACTAAAAAGGAAGTAATAAAATAATCGAGAATTAAAACTAAAATCATTCCCCATACCACACTTAGATTGGTGCCCTTACCAACACCCTCTGCCCCTTTGGTAACATTAAAGCCATAATAGGTTCCCACAACACCAATAGTGAATCCAAAAAAGACCGATTTAATAATGCCCATCCAAATATCTTCTAAAAACATTAATTCGCCAAGCTTGGCAAAGTACATGGATTCATCAATCCCCAAGGCCTTAGTTCCCACGAGATAAGAGCCAACATTGCCAATAAAAAGAAAGAGGATAGATAGCATTGGCAAGGCAATCGTTGCGGCGATAATTCGCGGTACCGCCAAAAATTGAATGGAGCTAATTCCCATTACTTCAAGTGCGTCCACTTGTTCTGTCACTTTCATTGTGCCTATTTGCGCTGCCATCGCCGCGCCGGCACGACCGGCCACAATCAAACCCGTTAAAACCGGCGCTAATTCTTTGGCCAAGGTTAAACTTGTTACCGGGCCAACCAAGGAATCAACTGAGATAAGCTTAAAACCAAAATATGTTTGATAGGCCATCACCATGCCAGTGAAGGAGCCACTGAGAGCGATGATAAAAATACTTTTATTGCCAATAAAATATAGTTGCTCAAATAACAAATGAAGCCGGTAAGGTGGCCGTACCATCCAATAAAAAAACTTTAAAGCATGATTGGTAATATCACCAAGGCCTGAGAGTCCCTCTAAAATAGAGTTACCTAGATTTTCAGTCCATTGAATCACATACTGATTGACCTTGGTCATATCTTTTCTCTTTCTCTAAATATTCAAACAATTATTTATAGTATCTTGGAACGCGCGGGCCCATTTGGCAAAAAATTTCGTAAGGAATGACCCCTGTTTCTTTACAAAATTGCTCTATTTGCGCTTCCTCTTCATCCCAAATTTTAAAATTAGTACCAATATCTAATTCTGTCCCGTTTGGAAAAAGGACTTGAATCATATCCATATTCACTCGCCCCACGACTTCTCCACACAGCTTGCCATCTTTTAAGGTAACCCCTTGATAACGAGTGGAAAAGCCATCCCCATAACCAACCGAAAGAACCCCTAATACCCCGGCTTCCTTGACAGGCGTCCCCCCATAGCCAATAGGTTGACCTTTTGCCACCAAAAAAGAGTTAAGAACCAACGTCTCAAAACAGGAAATAACCTTCCCATGCCACCAGGATTTACTGCGGATTGAAGGAATAAGAGAACTTGGCCCATAGAGCATAAGCCCTGGACGAATATGAGTTTCATCTAAACCTACATTTTGTTCAATGGCACCAGAGTTGGAGATACTGGTCCTTTCAATACTTATATTGGCGGCCTTAAATTGACTTTTAATGGCTGCAAAGCTTGCGATTTGCCGTTGGTTTTGGGCATTTTTCATATTCAATGAGGCACAGGCAAAATGCGTCATCAAATGATAAATACTGGTGCGCCCTACTTGCTTAATCATTTTAATAATTTCTTCTTGCCTCTCTGGGGCAAGACCTAGGCGGTTCATTCCCGTATTAAACTTGAGGATCAAGGGGAAATGGCGCAATTGTGGTGCCCCTAAAAAGATTTTTAAGTCTCTTTCGTTGTGGACCACCGGCAAAATTCGATTCTCACCATAGTACTCTAGCATCCCTGGAATACTAAAATTGAGATCCGAAAAAACATAGGCTTCAAAATTTAAAGATGGCAATTGCTGGCGCAGGGCCAGTGCCTCGCCTAATGTCGCGAGACCAAATTCTTTAATATTTAATTCTCTATTGGCAAACTCCACCAAAGGAATCGCCCCATGGCCATAGCCATCGGCCTTCACCATAAAAAGGATTTCTGGCCCCTTGATATGAGAACGTAAAAGGTCGACATTATGGGCCAGGCGATCAAAATAAACGATAAATTGGGTACCAAAGCGCATCGTGCTTAAACCGTTGGAACGGAAGGGTTTAATTTACCAATGCTCCTTTTCCCCACGCGAAATTGCCGTAACTCCCCTGACAAATGGCGCCAGATGGAATCAATAGAAAAAGGAATGACTTCAATTTCCGGGCGAATATTGCGTGTAAGAACCAGGTCTGCATCATCAAAATAACGCCAAAAAGGAAAGCGATGAGAAAATGTTTTCAGAGCGTAAAAAACGTGATCTTCATTTTCCTCATCCACAATAAAACCTAAATGCTCCGGAGTATAGGCACAGGTCGAGATATTTTCCTCTTTGGTGCGTTGAAAACGAGTGACGAAATCATGATAAAAGGATTTCCAATAAAAACGACAACCGGTTTCTTTAATCAATTCCATCAATGGTGAAAAATCCACATTAATAAGAGAGAGGTTACGATGAGGTTTTTCAGGATCGAGGTGAAAACGATCCATCGCAACTTGATCCATCAGGGAGAAGAGGTCCCAAGAATTAAGAACCTGGCCAGTAATTTCACCGATACGGTTGCCGCGCCAGCTCATCTGAGTGTAAACACCACTTAAATACTTCTCAAAAAACTCCCAATCAAGGTGGCCCAAGAGTTCTTGATCATTTAATTTTAAAAATATCATTTTTTCGGGGCCATCAAAGCGACCGCGAATAAAAAGAGTCATTTGATTCCCCCCAAACATATCAAGGGCCACCTGGGAGGCCATATTTTGGGCAAAGAATTCAATTCCATTTTGACAGGTCTGTCCCAACCACAAAGAAGGAATCTCACGAAATTTTGCTGAGATCATTTTCGGCGACACTAATTTTTGTCCATTGAAAGATAATTCGAGAACAGAAAAATCCGTCACCTCTTCCATGGAATCAAAAACTTCTGTCATCACTTGATAAAAGTCATCCATTTCTTGATGTAAATCAAAACGATTACAAATATTTTTAAGGAGAATATGATAATGTTCACGCTCTTTAATATTTTCAGAGGTTTGCAAAATCTTAGTCATTTGGAAGTCGCGCTTGGTCGTACGACCGGATAATTCTTCGACTTGTTTGTCCAATTGACGAAAGCGATTAACTCGCTTTAGAAGCGAGCGTAAAGAAGAGTGGTAATCTCCATGACGGAATAAATCACCGAGGTGAAAGATTCTAGTTGATAAATGATCTTCTGAAGGAAGGCCATCGGCGTGATAAATTGCCAATGGGAGTTGCTCTTTTCTCACCATGGGGTGGCGAGCGAGATTATAACTACCGTCTTCTAAGCACTCCCCATCAACGAGGGCCAAAGCTGGCACTTCCGTTAAAGTGATATTCCAAAAATCTTCCAAATTTTCAAAGACACTGGGTAGGACACCTATTTCACGAAAGACCTTGGCAATTTTTTTCGCCTCTTTGAGGTCGCTTAAAAGTAAAAATACTTTGAGTGGTGAGAAGGCCTTTTCCTGTGTGGATTCCATCATATTCCATCCTTGAGGTTGTCCATGCTATTATAAAAGTTTTTTCTCCAATTGACTAACACCCTTTGCTTTACATTAGGAATATCCACTTGACGGAAATGAAATTTATACTACACCCAAACGATGGCGCTACGCATTCACGAATCATGTCATGCAATTTCCCACTGGCCAGGATAATCCCTCCCCTAACTTTATTGATAAGGGGCTTAATGGGAGACTCCAGACAACACCAAGCAGCATTTCAGCATTGTTGCCCATAGACTGGTCTTACTCCCGAAAGTGGAAAATATAGGAATTATAATCACATTAATTAAAATTAATCGTGCCATTTGAACCGGCCGTATCTCCCCATCCTCCAAGACATTGAATAGGAGAATTTTGAATACCTCCGATAAAACTATCGGTCGTATAAATAAGAGAGACCCTTCCGCCGGAGCCACCACCGCTATCATAGGAAGTATCACCACCATTTCCTCCATTACTAGCAATGGTACCTGTCGTTCCATCGATAGTATTGGCAATAATATGAATGGCACCGCCACTTCCTCCGCC
>JBFGZE010000072.1:0-18069 GCA_041586955.1 Bacteriovoracaceae bacterium | reverse complement strand
TTAGCATATAATGATCACAGAAATTAGCTCTTTCTTTTTCAATGTTCCTTTCGGCCATAGGCTCTTTGCATTCATTATAGCTTTTAGGGTCGTAAAAGTGGCACATTGTACAGCAACGGAGCGATGCTCCACAATGGTCACATTCATCATGACGACCAATTTTATGATCCTTTGTAAAGCTTATCTCTTTATTACATTTATAGCAGGATAATAATGATGAGTTTTCGGGCATTTGTGAGTTCTCCTTAGAATGATAGGGGTCTGCTCCAGGCAATTCCTATCCCCCATTTATCCTTATCCCTAACTCGTGATGTTTTGAGAAAGATCTTTGGAAGGTTTCTTTTATTATATTCATCGATGGCCTTGTAAAGGTTTTTTTCATTATTGTATTCAAGGGTTTTGGCGACGAAAAAGTTGACCATAATGAGTGAAAGGCCACCGAAAAGAAAAGGTTTTTTCTTGTCGTCATCTTTTTTCATGAGTGCCCCGGAAAGAGTAAGGAGGGTACCCGTTGTGCCCAGAATGGCCTTGGGCCAGGTGATTTTATTCTTTCTTTGGTAGGTATCGAGATAGCTTCTCGCGATTGGATCTTTTTCTAAGTAAAAGCGCAGTCCTTCACCTTTTTGTGTACTATTTGAGTCAATAAGGATGTCTTGGTACGATATTGACGCTATGCGACTGCAGGTCTCTTCGGCCCAGCTGGATGGCAGAATCATTTGTAGGAAAAATAACCAAATGGCGAGTAATTTCATTACATAAATTTAGCATTAACCACATCATTTCTCAAAACATAAGCAATTTTTGAATTCATAGTGATTATCTATTACCCTAAAAGCTATGAAGGATGGCCAATGATGGATATTGTTAAAACTAGTTTGGGTATTTCAAAAACTATTCGCAACGCAGGAAGGCTGAGAGAAATTGCCCTTGTATTTGCTCGTTATGGATTCGGAGACTTGATTGGAAAATCTGTTGTCCCCAAGTTTCCAGATCTCGTACTACCAAGGTCAAGTAAGAACATTACGATTGAAGTGAAAGGAAAAGCGCCAAAGGATTGGGGCCAGATTATTGGCCAGAGCTTGAAGCTATCTTTTGAAGAATTGGGCCCGGCCTTTATCAAATTTGGCCAATTGTTGGCCTCCCGTGATGATTTACTTCCACCTTCTTTTATATTTGAGCTGGCGAAACTTAAGGATAGTGTTAAGCCTATTCCCTTCGTAGAAGTCAAAAAGATCATTAATGATTCACTAGGGGAGTCTTTTACCAAGTCTTTCGCTTCTATAGATGAAAGTCCTATCGGCACGGCATCGATTGGAGGAGTTTACCGCGGAGTTCTTAAGAATGGCGATCAGGTTGTCATTAAAGTAAGAAAGCCGAATATCGAAAAAGACATAGAAACAGACTTTTCTATCTTATTATTTCTTGTTTCTCAGATGGAAAAGGTCAGTGAGGAAATTAAGTATCTCGGTCTTACTCGTATCATTAATGATTTTTCATCAACCCTAGAGGGTGAACTCAATTTTTATTTTGAGGCCTTTAATTGCAAACGGCTAAAAACGAATTTAGCTAAGCATGATTTGGAAAACCTTATTTATGTTCCAAAAATATATGATGAGTTCACTAGTGAAAATGTACTTGTCATGGAGTTTTTAGATGGTGAAGCGTTCACCAAATATAAAGATAATGGGGACTGTCCTGAGGTTAAAGAGAAATTAGAACAATCACTAAGTATTTTCTTAAAAACATTTTTGGCAGACGGTTTTTTTCATGCTGATTTACATGAAGGAAATTTCCTATACCTCAGGTCTTCCGGCCAGATTGGCGTCATTGATTTTGGTTTAATGGGCTTTTTGGGAAGCCGCAGTCGAAAGTCATTTATCGCCATAATATATTCCTTAATCAATTTTAATTACGAAAATCTCGTATATGAATTTTTGGATGTGGCAGAGTATGGTGATATTCCTGATGTCGACCTTCTTGTAAATGATATTAGAGATGCAATTAATCCTTATGTCGGTCTCTCTGTCGGCCAAATCAACTTTTCAAAACTTTTTAAAAAGATCTTAAATGTATTAAAGAGGTATGGGATATTTTTACCAAGAGATTGGTATATCGTTTTCAGAGCAATGATCACGCTTGATGGAGTCGGTCGTTCACTGGGATTTGATACTGATATATATAAAATTTTAGAAAAAAATATAAAGGAAATCCTAGAGGAAGGATTTGATAAGAGAGAATTAATAGAAGAGGCGGTAATGGCCACCCGAGATATCGCTTCCTTAACGCGATTACTTCCTCGTCACTTTAAATGGTTCCTTAAAGACTTCAGCAAAAAAAAGCACCGCTTTGACTTTAATATTGTGGATCTTCAAAAGTCGACAAAGCGATTGTCTTATTCGATATCATTTTTGGGGCATTGTCTTTTGGCCGCAGTATTTATTCTGTCTGGAGTGATTCTCTTGGGAGATGGATTTACTGGAGCTATTGATGAGATTAAAAATATAACGTGGGTCTTTTGGTCTCTTGGTCTGCTTCTTATTGTTAAGAGTTTATATTCTCAATCAGATAGTTAAATACTATCGATGCCACTAATCCACAAAGGAATGGCCTTTGTGGATAACTCCTGAATATATTCAGGCCCAAATAAACCTCTTAAAAAATCCGAATGAAGTAATTGATATTCATTATCATCAACCAGGAAATGAATGATTTTATCTGTGATCTTTGTCACCTGAATGTGTCCCTGGCCTATGGAATGGATAAAACACTTAAAATAATCATTAGGGATGATTTTTAAATGACCTAAATAGATTTGAGAGAGAATGGTTTTAGGTGGAGCTGGTGACCAGAGAGTGAGTTCTTGGGAGAAATCACTGCTAGGGACTGATAGAGAACTGGGATCAAAAGATTCATAAATGATATTCTTTAAATCTGCTCCCTTATTGACTAAGAAATAATTAATAATATGGTTATCTTTTTTATGGATATAAAGGTCAGCACTACTGATGCCTTTGAGCTCGCACCAGTCCAAGTCGTTTCTTTGTAGGGTCATTACAGAGTGCCCACTTTTATTATAAAGTGATATAAGTTCCGCCATTTCCTGATTTTTAAGATCTCTAATGTTGGTTTTTTCAAATGGTGATTGCGAGGTAGGCCTGATTAACGATTGGTATATTACTCCCATCTCTGTAAAGCCTAGTTTTTGATAGAAGTTCGTTAGATCACTCCATAAAAGATAACAAGCACCATCCTTATATATTGAAAAAATCTTTTTAAAAAGAAGATGACTAAGGCCCTTTTTACGATGATCAGGATCGGTAGCAACACCACCAATGAGATAAACCGGTATTTTAACATCACCGGCCAAAAGAAACCTCTGCTTAAGACAAACAACGCTTGCTACTTGATCGTTTCGGTCGGTTAGGAAGTGTATATTTTTGTAATTGCGGGGGGTTAGTAAAGGGTAAAAGTCTTTTTCAAATTCATTTTCTAGCGGATAATCAAGCGCACTTTCAATTAGTGAAATGACTTGTTCCTTGAAATGAGGGGAATTATTTAAAGTATGGTTTTGCCAAGTCATATTAATCATTCTCTTTTGGGTTAGAGAGAGGAATTATTTTCCCTTCAAAAATTAGAAAGAAGCTTAGTTAAAGACTCTCATTTTTTGAACGAAAAGTTAATAGAAGGAACTATATGGGTCATTATTCATTTAGTTCATCAATGAGAAGGATTCTCATTGAAACCCAGTATCAAGGAGGATAAGTCATGGGACTTCGAATCAACACAAACGTTGCCTCTCTGAACGCTCAGAGAAACTTACGCGGGACACGTTTGGCATTAAACCAGTCGTTGGAAAAATTGTCTTCAGGGCAACGAATCAACAGGGCCGGTGACGATGCTGCAGGCCTCGCGATTTCAGAAAACCTAAAGGCACAAATTAGAGGTCTAAAGCAAGCAGAACGGAATGCAGAAGATGGTATTTCACTCGTTCAAATTGCTGAAGGTGCGTTAACAGAAATTTCAAGTATCCTTATTAGATTAAGAGAACTATCTGTGCAAGCCGCTTCTGATACCATTGGGCCAACGGAAAGAAAATTTCTCAATGTTGAATTTGAACAATTAACTTCTGAAGTTGATCGTATTGCAAACTCAACAGAATTTAACCGTGTTCCATTATTAAACGGAACTGGTGCTGTATTTGATATACAAATTGGTACCCGTAATGACCCCATTTCAGATCGTTTAACATTTGATGCTTCATCTGCTGATGTTAACGTCGCTGCTCTTGGTCTCAATCTCGCTTCTGTTGCAGATAAAATTTCTGCTCAGAATTCATTGTCAGCGATTGACCAGGCGATTATTTCAGTTTCTGGAATTAGAGCAGACTTTGGTGCGTTACAAAACCGTTTACAATCGACCATTAACAATATCGCAGTTTCTGTTGAAAACATGTCTGCCGCTAACTCAAGGGTTAGGGACACGGATGTTGCCGCTGAAACAGCCGAGCTGACTAGGAATAATATTCTTATGACAGCAGGGACATCTGTATTAGCGCAGGCGAACTCTTCAACGAAGAATGCCTTGAGCTTAATTCAAGCTGCGTCTCAGATGTAATGGAAACAAGTTTAACTTAATGGAGGTTTTTATGTTAGGACCGAACGGATAAAGAAGTTAATGCAGTTGGCTTTCTTGCAGGAGTTGATTGCTTAGTAAATAAAATTTTAAATGTTTAATATTTAACCAAAAAAACTGATTTTAATATTAACAATATCTTGCACAAGAAGTGCTCGTATTTTACAGGAGGTAAGGCATGTTTGAAGGAGATTAATTATGGGACTTCGAATAAACACCAATGTTCCGTCGATTTCGGCACAGAGAACATTGGCTAATAATACGAATCAACTAAATAGCAATTTAAGAAAATTATCATCAGGGTTGCGTATTACGCGATCAAGTGATGATGCAGCCGGGTTAGCGATAAGTGAAAACTTAAGGGCCCAGATTAGAGGTGGTAGGCAAGCAAAGCGAAATGCTAACGATGCTATCTCTCTAATACAAACAGCGGAAGGTGGATTAAATGAGATATCAAATATCATCATTAGGCTTAGGGAGCTTTCAGTCCAAGCGGCCACCGATACTGTCGGCGCTCAAGAACGTAGTTTTACCGATATTGAGTTCCAGCAACTTAAGGAAGAATTGGATAGAATCTCCAGGTCTTCAGAGTTTAATGGAACAAAGTTACTTAACGGTCAATCGGGAATACTTGAGTTCCAAGTTGGGGTACATAATGACCCTATGCTCGACAGACTTCGCTATGATGGGACGATGGCCACTTCGACTTTGGCCGGACTCGGTTTGGAAGCAGAGACAGTTGCGTCAAAAGAGGGCGCGCAACTATCTCTTCAGAAATTGGATGATGCTCTTGTACGTGTTAACGGAATTCGCGCCGAGCTTGGGGCAACTCAAAACCGGTTGTCATCGGTCATTAGTAATTTGGCAATCAGTGATGAGAACCTTAGTGCGGCGAACTCAAGAATTCGGGACGTTGATATTGCATCAGAGACAGCTAAAATGGCCAAGAATAATATTCTTGTCCAGGCAGGAACTTCGGTACTGTCGCAGGCAAACCAATTTCCGAATATAGCCCTCAAGTTACTTAATGGTTAAGTATTAAACATTATGCCCTAGGCTTTGAATAAAGCTAGGGCATTTTTACGTTTATTTGCGCTATAATAATTCTATGACAACCAAAACACCTAAAACGATACTAATTATTGGCATTTCCTCTTTCGTAGGGGCAAATCTCGCAGAATACTTCAAGAACCATTACAGAGTGATTGGAACCTATTGTAATAATCCAGTGAAGATACCTGGTATATTAACGATGAAGTGTGATGTTTTGAATAGTGACGAAATCCAATTCGCCATTTATAAAACGCGACCAGATATTACCATTTATGCTGCAGGGCTTAGCTCAATTATTGATTGCCATGAAAATGAGCATCTTGCTGAGGCCCTTAATACGAGCGGGCTATTTAGTGCGACAGACTTTTGTATGCGCTATAAATCACAAATTATTTATCTTTCTTCATTTAATGTTTTTTCTGGAGATGAAAAAACGTATTTGGAAATGGATATTCCTGACCCCAATACTGTATATGGTAAAACCCAAGCTTCAGGAGAGTTTTACGTTCAAAAAACGTCGTTAAATTACCTTATCTTTAGAACATGCCGTTTATATGGAAGAGGTATGGATTTTAAAAAGCGTAATTGGTTTGAGCTGATTGAGAAGCGGCTCAAGTTGAATATTAATACTGCCTGTGATGATTATATTAAAACCGGCTTTCTCGATATCTATTTTTTAGCGGCATTACTTCATATGTGTATTGAAAAGGGAGTGTTGAATAGATTATTTCATGTGAGCTCCAGTGATATGGGAAGTATCTATGAATTTGCTAAAAAATATTCAAATGAATTTGGGTTTGCTGAGCAATTATTAGCAAGATCGAAATGGGAGATTCCGATTTTATCGGATACAGGCCTTGGAGATAAAAAAGAAAAAATGGCCTATAAAATGGATGTTACTAACCTTGAGGGCTTCCTTAATATTGAAATGCCATCTATCGAGGACTCCCTTAAATTTACACATAAAAGATTTAATGGAGCCGAAGAAAAAGGCAGCAAAAAGAATAAAGGAGATGGGATAATATTTATCTAGCGTGCTGAGTTTTTAATAAACTCTGAAAGATAATGTCTGGCCATCGCATCTAGATCAACAATTTCACCTTGAAAGCGCCAAGTAATTTTATTAAATGGTCCTATATGCGCCCGCACTTCGTGCAATCCCCCTTGGCCCATAGAATCGTTCTGGGTGAGACGGGGTGCAAAAATATCTTTACCATTAGCTAAAAAACCAATGGAAACCAGATCATTAGATTTACGAGCAAAGATAAGCCTTAAAGAGTTTCTAAAAAGCATGAAATCGTTAACAGTATTTGATATTTTAAAGATTTTAATTTGGGAACCTGAGCCTTTGCTTCCACGGTATTCATTGAACTTATTAACATATAATTCAGTTTTTTCCCGTAGATTATCCATAAAAGTTATGGATGACTCCTCTAAAAGGTGAATGGGATCCAAGTGGTTGTTAATATTTACAACACCTGATTCATCCATATTGACCTCTTCAAGGGCCAAATTTTCAATCCACTTGAGAGAATAATTATCAATTTCGGGAATTAGTTTATTCATATTATATATGATGGTTTTGACAACAGATAATGTCAAATCTTAGAAAAGGTCTTGTGGTGCTCTTGGTTCCGCCCGCCATATGACAGGTGGATGCGATTGGTAATCACTTTAGGCTTCTCACTATAATCCGCACCGCGGTGTGAGCTTGCTCACCATGATCAGGGATCGCTTCCCTAATAAAATGTGTAGGGCGAAACTGTAAATTGCCCCACAAGACCCAATAGCATTATAACCCAATCTGCTGAAAACGCCTATCCATGGTCATCTCAAAGTTTAAAAATTATTTTCCTTAAATCAGTAGGTTAGCCCCTTGCTTGTTATTTTTGACGCGTGATGTTATAATAAATACAAGTGCTTTGCATACTAATTTAAGAATTTTGGTCTTTACGCCGATAGGCAAAATGCACATACTTGCATAAAGGCTAAGGGGAGAATGATGAAGAAGATCATTGAATTTCTTCGTGATGAAGAAGGTCAAACATCAGTAGAGTACATTCTATTGGTCGCGGTTGTCGCGATGATTGTGTTTCGATTTAAAGACATTGCTGTTGAACGATTAGAAGGCTTAACAAATAAAGTTTTCGAAAATGCTGACAGTAAGATAAACTTTTAAGGTCGAGTACTCTCAATAATTCATGCTGTTGAGAAATATTTTCTCTCCTCGGTTAGTATTCACTAATTTGTTACAATCTATTTATGATTAGCACTAATTCTCGTGGTCAGGCCTTGATTGAATTCATTTTGCTATTTGGATTTTTGGGGTTTTTGGCCGTGAATATATTCGCATTAATGAAAGATAATCTGACTAATTCCCTTAATAGTCTTAATTTTGTTCTCACTCAATACTTAAGTACCGGAGTCTGTAAGGAATATTGTTTTTATGACGCCTTTGTAAATAGGTTGTAGGTTATGCCTTTATCCATCTATTTTTTTGTCTTAATACAATTAATGGTTATTTCCTATTTTGATATCAAAACAAAAAAAATCAAAAATGCATGGGTATTTTTAAATATCGGATGCTATTTTATATTTTGTGTCATCTTTCCAGATTATTATCAATTTAATCTCATTACCTTTTTTTATCCCATCGTTTTTTTATTTGTAGGATTTTTTCTATTTGTCGTGAAGATTATGGGTTCGGGGGATACCAAATATTTATGCTCGTTCTATTTAATGATTCCGAGTCATCTGCATGAAAAAACTTTATTATCACTTATTATTTTAACGGTAGTCTTTGGAATAACGGTATTAATATTTAATACGATAAAAGATGCAAAAAAAATAGTTTATGCGTTTCGCTATAACCAACTCAGTTTGATTAGAGGGGTTTATGGTAAGAAACTCACCTTTGCACCGGTCATATTTTTAACTTGGATTTTATTTGGATGGAATATAAAAACACTCTTAAAATAAAAAGCGATCAAAATGGTCAGTCTTTGGTCGAGTATCTATTAGTGATGATAGTTGTCTTTACTATTTTCAATGTTATTTATAATTCTAAACTATTTCAGTCTTTTTTCTCGGAGGATTCAAGTTATTTCACAAATTTAAGTAAAAGGTTAGAATATTCTTATAGGCATGGAAGAGAAGGGCTAGAGGACAGTTCTAGCTACGATGGTGATCATGAGACGTTCAGTAATAAAAACGAAGGGAAATCGAGATTCTTTACGACGGGATCGTCCTATCCATAAGAGCGAGCGAGGGCAGGCCACGATTGAGTTTATTCTGGCATTGGCCTTGTCCCTTGGGTTTGTCGTTTCTTTTGCTAAACTCGGCTTTTCATATACCAATGGCTATCTTGTTCATTACGCGACTTATATGGCCAGCAGGGCCTTTCTTGTTGTGGATGTAAATAGTAATAGGCCATCAGGCTCAGACTCCAGTGCTATGGACAGGGCAAAGGAGGTCTTTGAACATTATCAAATCCAAAACTTTATCTCTGGTTTCAAAAATGACCTTAAAGTACTTTACCCGGGAGATGCCAATAATCCGCTGTTTATCGGAAATTACTCCGAATATAAGGATTCATTCTATTTGCCGTTCTTTGGATCCAGAAGGGAAATGAATTTAAAATCAGAGTCATTCTTGGGAAGAGAGCCTACACGGGCCGAATGTGTCGATCGCATTTGTTCGGCGATGAAAGCAGTAGGAGGGAGTTGTGAAATGTTTACCACGATTTCAGATAATGGCTGCTGATGAATTTAAAAATAATAATGATAGTGGGCAGGCCATTTTTGAGTTTCTTATTTTTATTCCGTTTTTGATGCTCGCTTTTTCATTATTAACGACCTTTGGGAATTCGCTGAATGGGTCAATAAACCAACAGAAAGCAACGAGGCGATATTTCTATTATCTACTAAGTGGTAATTCCACCGCTCCAGTTTCGACAGATTTAATACGATGGAAAAACACCGGTCTCATGAATGCTGGGATGTCTTCTGTTGGTTGGCGCGAGAAGTCGCAAGATCAAGTATCGTGGGGGAATTGTTATGCCACGACAAGTTTATTGCGTAAAAATGACGAAGAAACCTGTGAGGCGCCAAAAGTGGGTGAGACGGGCACAGACTTTATAAGGGTATTCACTTTCTATGGGATTTGTGGAGAGTCCTACTCTACTTTTGGTAATAACCACTTTAGAGTGGATCACCTCAATAAGGGCTCTTCTTCCTGCCAAGTACGTTAAATTGATCTTTTAAAGCTCTAAACAAACCATAAAACTAAACTAGTTGAGTATATAATGCCTAGGCGGAAATTTATTCATTTCTTTGGTAAAATTAAGAAGTTACCTGGAGAAAAATATGAATACCAGAGCATTTACCTTGGCGTTGGTGATATCTATCATTGCTATGTTTATGGTTTATACCTTTATCGAAGACAAGCGAAGCGAGATTGTTAAAAATTATGGCAGTCCTGTTCCTGTTATTTTTGCCAAAAAAGATATTAAAGAATTGGAATTGATTGATGATAGAAAAATTGTCATTAAAAACGTTCCGCGAAAGTTTGCGTTGCCTGGAAGCTTTAACTCTGTAAAGGACTTAGAGAATACGATTGCGACGGTCCCTATTTTAAAGGGTGAGCAAATTACCAAACCTCGAGTCACCTATCCTGATGCTAAAACAGGTTTGTCTCGTCAGGTTAGTGTCGGGAAGCGTGCGATCGCAATTAGAATTACAGAAAGACAAGCGGCTTCGAGGCTTATTAAACCAGGAGATCGTGTGGATGTCATAAGTGCATTGGATTTTTCAAGTGGAAGGAAGGATATGCAATCCGCACGTACAATTTTACAGGATGTTCTTGTCCTTTCTGCGGGGATGAGTATGTCTAATGCCATTCCTATTAACGGTGTTACAGATCCAGATACCAAAAAAATAAAAGTTATGAATGCCAATATATACACTAAATATAATACCGTGACGTTAGAGCTAGATCCTTATCAGGTTCAAACCTTGGTTTATCTAATTACTTATAGTGGCTTTGAGCCATATCTCTCACTGAGAAATAATAATGATAAAAAATTGGTGAGGATAAAATCGACCGATTTATTTGATGTTTTGCCATCGGAAGAAAGAAATAAGGCGAAGTCCTATTTTTTAGATAAATATAAAAGGCGATAATGAAAAAACTGATTATTTGTTTGGGCCTATTTTTATGTACTTTTTCGGAGATGGCGTTTTCCCAGGAAGAAAATGAAAATAATCCTAGCGAAACACAAATAGAAGTTGTCGTAGGAATTGATAAAGTGATTCGCCTAGACTTCAATCCCTCTGCAAAAGTCCAAATAGGAAATGAATCCGTTTTAACCTACGAATTAATTCCCGTAAAAAAAGAAATTACATTTAAAGGTGTGAAGCCGGGAAGGACTTCAGTCATTTTGCGTAATAATATAGGAGATATTAAAGCTCGTTATTTTGTAACAATAACCGCGAATGATTTGTCCAAAATTGTGCAGGAACTTAGAGAGTATTTGGGAGGAATAGAGGGAATTAAAATAGGAATTAAGGGTAATAAGGTTTTTGTCGGTGGTCAAATTATCGTTCCCGAAGATATTGGTAAAGTGGTTATCATTTTAGATAAGTACCCAGATGTTCTTAGACTTGTGGAATTGTCGCCAATGACTCAGCAAGTGATTGCCAGAAAAATGCAGTCTGAAATCCAAAAAAGTCAAATGAGAGATGTTACCGTTAGAATAATTAATAAAATATTCGTTTTAGAGGGGGTTGTCTCTTCAAAAGCGCAAAAGGACGAGGCATTTAAATTGGCCAGTCTGTATATCCCTGATCGTATTGAAAGCCTTGCCCGTCGAACAGATAGTGTGCAAAAAGTTAATAAGCCTATTTTAGAGTCTTTAATTAAAGTGAATGAAAAAAGTTCTCCGCAGCCGATTCCCAAGTTGATCAAAGTTGCAGCACAATTTGTCGAATTGACTAAAGATTATAATAAGATTTTTGGTTTTAAATGGCAGCCATTATTATCAGATGGTCAGGGATCGATACGGATAGGGAAAACGGCAGCAGGTGATACGGCGACAAAGTCAAGTGATGCCTTATCAGGCCGAATTTCTAATCTTTTACCGAAGCTATCTTCTGCGAAAGCGGCAGGTTACGCTAGAGTGATTCAATCAGGTGTCATTATTGTTGAAAATAAAACTTTGGCGAATATTAATAAAAAGGAATCGAAGCCTTTTGCTGTGGGAACGGGCGAGTTTACTAAAGCGGAGCGAGCTGAAGCGGGATTTGATTTAAATGTAAAGCCTGTGATCTTACAAAATGAAAAAATAAGTCTAGATTTAGGGATGACTGTTTCAGCAACAATTGGTGATCCTCCAGAAACATTAAGCAATACAATCAAAACTAAGGTTGTTGTTAAATCACGTGAGTCGGCAGCAATAGGCGGTATTGTCATTAATAAAACATCGACAGACTTTGACCGAAATGCTCCTGGTGATAAAGATGAATTTGAAGGAGCAAGTCCCTTATTCTCATTTGTTCGCTCGAAATCATATACTAATACAAAAAGCCAATTTGTCGTTTTCTTAACTCCTGAAATCATTGAGTCTGCCTCTGAGGGAACAGAAAAAATTAAGAAAAAATTTCGATTGAGGAGGCGTTAAGATGGCCGGATTTATCATTACTATAATCGGTGGAAAAGGCGGGGTCGGTAAATCTCAGGTTGCTGCTAATTTGGCCTTCACATACGCCTCTCAAAAAAGAGCTAAAACATTACTTTTAGATTTCGATCAAGTCGCTTGTGGAGACCAAAGCTTAATTACCGGGTTAAAATCTAAAAAAACATTAAAAGAATTGAGTGAGTTTAATGGTTCCATTGACCCCCGCTCAATTCAGCAATTTATTACAACAAACCAACAGGGCGTATCTTTTATCGGCATGCCGTCAGACCCTAATGCGGCGGCAGGAATTAATCCCGAGGGGTTAGGGAAATTTTTAAAGGCGGCGACAAACATTTTTCCTTACATCATTATAGATGGAGGTAGTCATTTAGGTACCTTAACCCTCAAGGCATTGGAGTATTCTACTGCCATTTTTCTTGTTGTAACCCCTGATATCTTGGCGATTAACCAGACCAAAAGACTGTATTCTGAACTCATAACCATGATGTTTCCCAAAAATATGATTCTATTGATGATGAATCAATCAGTTAAGGGTCATCCTGTGACATCGGAGGTTGCTTCAAAAACGATCGGTGCACCTGTTATCGGCGTGATACCTCGGGACGACCAAGCTTGCGTTGTCGCTTTAAATCGTAAGCTACCAGTCATGGTGGCGGCCAAAAGTTCTGCTTTCGCTAAGGGAATGATTGAATTTGTTCGTAAAATAGACCAAAAAAATGTTTTAAAGACACTCTCTAAATTAAACAAACCAAAAGATTTGGGCCAGAAAAAAGCTTTGCCAGTAGGGGATGCCGCGATCAAAAGTGGTTCCTGGACGAGCTTAAAGGCCCGGATTCACCGGTCCTTGGTAGAGGAGATGGATCTCAAAAATACTGATGATGATGATCCACGGGCCAAACTTATTTTACGTGAGCAAACTAAGAAAATAGTAGTGGAAATACTTAACAAAGAAGATACTAAGGGGATCATCAATAATCGCGACGAAATTAATCAATTCGTAAAAGAAATTTTGGATGAGGCCCTCGGCCTAGGGCCTTTAGAGGACTTATTGGCCGATAAAGAATGCTCTGAAATTATGGTGGTTGGACCTGATAAAATATTTTTTGAAAAAGGTGGAAAGGTAAGGCGTTCTACCATTACATTTACTAATGATCGCCAAGTTCTCAATGTGATTGAGAGAATTGTGGCCCCTATTGGACGAAGGATTGATGAAAAAACACCATATGTTGATGCTCGCTTACATGATGGTTCTAGGGTTCATGCAATTATTCCTCCGAGTTCCCTAGATGGGTGTACCATTACGATCCGTAAATTTCCAGAAGAGCGTCTCACTTATAAGAATTTGATTGAATTTGGTTCTATTACCCAAAATATGGCCGACTTTTTACGAATAGCAGTTGAAGGGCATCGTAATATTATTGTTAGTGGAGGTACGGGATCGGGTAAGACAACTTTAATTAATATCCTTGGCGCCTTCATTCAGGCCAATGAGCGAGTTATTACCTGCGAAGATTCAGCGGAACTTAATTTTCCGCAAGAGCACGTTGTTCGGCTCGAAACAAGGCCTCCTAATTTGGAAGGTGATGGCGAGATTGATATCCGCTGTCTCGTTAAGCAAACATTAAGGATGCGTCCAGACCGAATTGTTGTTGGAGAGTGTCGTGGGGGAGAGGCCCTCGATATGCTACAGGCGATGGGAACAGGGCATGATGGCTCCATGACGACCATCCACGCGAATAACCCGAGAGAGTGCATTGGGAGACTAGAAACATTAGTTCAATATGCAGGCGCGGGACTTAGTCCTAAGTCAATTCGCGAGATGATTGCCAGTTCTGTTCATCTTATTGTTCAGCAGTCCCGATTAGATGATGGTTCACGTAAAATTACTCATATTACAGAACTCGGAGGCATGCAGGGTGAGGTGGTAACTTTGCAAGATATCTTCTTGTTTCAGCAAAAGGATATCGACAAACGAGGAAAAATTGTAGGGGATTTTCAGGCGACCGGGTTTATTCCTAAGTTCATTGAAGCTTTAGAACGAAAGGGATTTAACGTCCCTCGCGGTTTATTTAGTAATACGGTAGCGCCGACCAAGAAAAAGGAACCTATACCGCTAAACCAAAATGAAAAACAAAAATTAAAACCTCTGACAAAGAAGAAAGCGTAGCGTATGGATTTTTTAATATTAAAAGTCTTGGGAGAAGGTGGAATTATAGGAGTCGTGGGACTTTTAACCTTTCTTTTTTCTTTACGGTATTCAAAGGAAATATTCCAATGGGTCGAAAATAGAACGATTGGGACTCGTAATTATATAATTGAAAAACTTGATTTTTTATTTATTGAGTTTAATCCCGATAAACTTACCTTTTACCTATTATTATTATCTATAGGTAACTTTTTTATTGTTCTTATCTTATTTGGTCTCATGGGGCTATGGGGTTGGGGTTTTTTCTTATCTATTGCTGCCGGATTTTTCGGATTTTATATTCCAAGGCCTTTTGTTGATTTTTTGGTTGAGAGAAGAATTAAACAATACTCAGGGCAAATGGTAGATGCTCTAACATTATTGGCCAATGGTATAAGAGCTGGTCTTTCGGTTCCGCAGGCGCTTGGTATGGTCGCCGATGAACTGCCAAACCCTATAAGTCAGGAGTATACCTTATTACTGCAACAAAACCGTATTGGTGTTACTCTTGAGGACTGCTTTGACAATTTGGCGAAACGTATTCCTACTGAAGATAATGATATGTTTGTTTCGAGTGTCAATATTTTACGAGAAACTGGCGGTAACCTATCAGAAACATTTGATACGATTATTGATATTATTCGCGAGCGGATTCGATTACAGCAAAAAATTGATACTTTTACAGCGAATGGCCGTTTCCAAGGTTTCCTTGTCGCCTCTATGCCCTTGTTATTAGGTCTTTTATACGCTTCTGATAAGCCTGAAGTTATGATCAGTTTCTTTAATAACCCTTTAGGGATATTGGTTTTTCTTCTTATCATTGGATTGGACTTCGTGGGTCTTTTCATCATTTTAAAAATTGTGGCGATAAAAGTTTAAAGTCTGATTTTCTGATTCCGATATGTATATTGGAGTATAGTGTGAGTTTCTTTAAAAAGGATTGTCAGAAATGAGTAAATTGTTTTTTATATTGTCGTTAATGATGTTTGTCACTACATCCTTTGGCAGTGTTAATTTAAAAAATGGAAATTTTTATATCGCCTATACCGACCTCATTGTGCCTGGTGGTGGAATGGATCTCAAGGTTTCTAGGACTTATAATTCTAAAGCGACTGACAAGGGCTGGTTTGGCTTTGGCTGGGGATCAGAATTTGAAACTTATTTGACTGTTGGGGCCGATGGTTCAGTCACTGTACATGAAAATGGGTCAGGCGCCTTAACTCGATTTACACCACGTACCGCTGTTAATGCTAAGAAAGCAGCAGAAATGATTGTTGAAAAAATGAGAAAGAAGTCGAGTCTCTCTTCTTCTGTCGCTAAAAATCTTATCAATAAATTAACCAATAATGCTGAACTTAGACATGCTTATGCTAGAAAATTTAAGGTCCGTGCAAAATTAGCAACGGGCACCATGCTATATTCAAATCAAAGAGGTTTACAACAAATTAAAAAGCTGAAAAATGGTTTTTTAAGAATGTATAATGATGGTAAAAAGGAAACCTTTTCAGCAGAAGGGCGACTTTTATCAATACGTGATAAAAACGCCTACGAAATCAAATTCACTTATAAGTCAGGTATGCTCAAGTCGATTAAAGACTCCCAGGCGAAACAAATATTTTTTGAATGGTATAGTGATGGGAAAATTAAAAGCACTTGGTCTGCAGGAGATAAAAAAACGTTTTATAAATATAAGAACGAGAACTTAGTAGAATCAAAAGATATTGCGGGTAATGTCTATAAGTATGATTACGATTATAACCATAATATGACATCTATTAATTATACTGATAAATCTTCCATGAAGATTAAGTATACTCAAAAGACTCAATTTGTTAGTGAAGTGATTGGGCGCAACGGCCTCTCTGTAAAATATGAGTACGGATCAGATCCTAAAAATCCTGATTTTCATTATTGGACGGATGTATCCAAAGAGAAAAGTGGTGGCGAAGTTTCTAAAAACCGTTATGAGTATGAAATAAAAACAAGGCCAGATGGTTCTCAATATACCTATCGAATTTTAACGATTGTCGATAAGGTGAAGACAGAAACAATTTATTCTGAGTGTTGTTCGCTTCCTTTAAAAATCACTCGTGGCAAGCAAGTGACAACTTTTGAATATAATTCCAAAGGCCTTTTAACAAAGAAGACGTCAACTCGTGGGGAATTTATCCAACTTTCTTATCATAAAAAGTTTAATAAGATCACAAGAGTTGTGAATAAAAAAGGTTGGACAAATTTTGATTATGATAAAAAGGGAAATTTATCTAAAGCGGTTAATCATCGAGGTAAGTCAGTGTTGCTCGTTTATGACAGAAAAGGACGAATCACTAAAATGATTGATTATAATAAGAAAACTAAAAAGAAACGTGTGCTAACGTTTAAATACAATGCTCTTGGAAAGCCCATTGAAATTGCGATGAGTAAAGTCGGCAAAATTTTTGTTTCTTATGATAATTATGGGGATATCAATAAGGTTGACTCGAAAGCTGGCCATAAGATGGCCTTGCAGGTCACTCAGGCCTTTCAGTCTCTTTTAACAATTGTTAAGCCTGCAGGGGTAAATTTAAGCATTTAGTTTAATAAAGGTGGTATCTAATGAAAATCATATCAATGTTTACATGTTTAATGTTAATGCTGTCGACCTCAAATATAATTGCAGAAGAAAAGGAAAAACCCCGGCCAGTATCCACTTCGGCCGTTGGAGAAAAGCAAAACTGTGCTGATCCTAATGAATGTGATTGCTTTAAACAGGGCAACCGCGGCGATGGCAAGGTAAGTGAAGAGGAAAAGGTAGAAGAAATTCCTGGGACTAAGGGGCAAGGAAAATAAAATACATAATATGTTTATAATTTTGACAGGGTGGCAATTTATTGGCCACCCTTTTTTTTGAAACTATTGATTTTACGTAGGTTAAAACTGGCACGGTAAATGCAGATTAAATAGCAGATAGTATATTAATACGGGAGAGCTATTTATGAAAAAATTATTTATTATTATGTTAGTTACTTTAACCTCGAATTTAATTTTTGCAGCAGAGGAAGTTGGTCAGCATCAAAAACCAGACTGCAAGGGACAAATTCAAAGTTCACGAAACCAAGAAGATGTGATTAATGACAGTGCAGGTATTACTCAAGAAGAAAAGACAGAAAGTATAGAGAAATAAAAAGTATAATCATTTTTGCTTACTTATAAGAAGGCCTTGCAAATATGTAGGGCCTTTTTTTTGACAAAAAAGGGGGAGTTTGCGACTAATCACCGAGATCGATTTGTTTGATCATGGCCCGGTCAGAAATGAAAGAAAGCAGTTCAAAGCTTTACCCGATATAAGGATCAATTAATCTCAAGAAGCTCTTTCTATTACTATATATTCAGAACAAATAATCTCGCAAACAATAGTCAAGTCAGGTGGCCATAATAATGGTCATTCTCAAGAATAAAGCTTTATAATCACTCGTCCACAAGTGGTCTTAACATACTGAAATTTATTGATTCACTTTAAAAAAAC
>JBFGZE010000071.1:0-18123 GCA_041586955.1 Bacteriovoracaceae bacterium | reverse complement strand
TGATTACGACGCCATCATTCTCGATATTCATATGCCTATCAAAGATGGCTTTCACGTTTTCGGCGCGATAAAAAGAAAAAATAAGAAATCGACCCTCATTTTTATTACTGGTTACAAAGACTATAATTATATCGATGCCCATGAAGTGGGTATTGACGATATTCTAGACAAACCGGTTGATCCAGAGGCCTTAAAGGCCGTGCTCTCTAATCGTATTCGCCAAAAAGTGCAGGAAAAAACCTTAAGCTTAGGCTCCCTTACTTTAGACCGTGAGCTTAATTATTGTACGTTAAACGGACAATTAATAGAGCTCACCGCCAAAGAAACCCAATTATTAGGCAAGCTTTTAGAAAGGCCTGATACTTATATTCCCCGTAATGAATTATTAAATTCCATTTGGGGCGGGACCAACGTCAAACCCAAAACACTCGATGCCCATCTTTCTAATTTACGCTCAAAATTGGGCACATTTGAATTCCATATTAAGGCCAAAAGAGAGCACGGAGTGATCCTAACTACTGAAAAAGTGGACCTTGACTAGAATATATTCCTCCTACCTTGCCTACAATGCTGGTTTGGTATAGAACCGACTAGTTTGATTGGAGGAGAAGTAGTGAAACACTTACGGATATTAATTGTGGAGAATGAGGACTCGCTAAGAGAAACCTTAAAGCTCTCCCTCGCTTCTTTTGGGTCTATTATCGATACTCGAAATTATGCCCAAGCACGTCTTTTAATCAGCTCTCACGCTTTTGACCTCGCTCTTATTGACCTTAATTTAGATGAAAATTCTGATGTCCTCCAGGGCCTAAAAATCATTAAAGAATGTAAAATTAAAGGGATTACCCCCATTGTTTTCAGTGGAGAACAAGGTGAAGAGGCGATTCAATCGAGCTTCGAAGCGGGATGCCATTATTATTTTTCAAAAACCAATGTCTCCCAAGTTTTAGAAACTCAGATAATTCCTCTTATTGAAAGTCGCCTCAATAACCGCAATTTAGAGCTCATTCAGCAACAATACCCCACTAAAAATAAAATCTTTTTAGATAATATCTTACATATACTGAAGGCCACAAAAAATCCCAATCAGCGGGTCCTCATAACAGGGCCAACAGGTGTTGGAAAAACTCAATTTGCAAAATTCATCCACCAAACTCACGAGGAAAATCGTCCATTCGTTCATATCAATCTCAACGAAATCCCTGAAAACCTTTTGGAGTCAACTCTCTTTGGCCATAAGAAAGGTGCCTTTACCGACGCCCACGAAGACCGCAAAGGTCTTTTAGAGCAGGCAAATGGTGGAACACTTTTTCTCGATGAGATTGGAGTCATGCCTTTAACCATTCAAAAGAAATTATTGCGCGTGATTGAGGAAAAATGCTTCACTCCTCTTGGCTGCAATGAAATGCGACGCTCCTCCTTTCGACTCATTTCGGCCTCCTGTGATGAGATGGGCCCTTTAATTGAAAAAAATATGTTCCGTCTCGATTTCTATTTTCGCATCAAAGGTGTCGAATTAAATGTACCGCCATTGAGTGAGAGAAAAGAAGATATTGTTCCTCTCATCCACTACTTTCTTCAAAAGTCTCCTCAAAAATTGGCCTTTCACACAGCAACTATTAATGTTTTGAAAAATTATAAGTGGTATGGGAATATTCGAGAGCTCAAAAGTTTAATCGATGGCCTATTAGAGACCTCGGAGGGGCTTATTCAAGTCGAGCAACTTCCCGAGCATATCCAGCAAAATGAAAATCCCTTTGGTAATATTGAGGATAAAAAGAATTTATTTTCACCATTATTAAAGAATTACCTTATGGAATATGGCCTACCCGCATTGGTCAAGGCGATTGAAACCGAGGCCATCACCATGGCGCTAAAAGAGAATCATGGAAAAATTAATGAGGTGGGACGAAAATTGAAGGTTTCAAAATCTGTTCTCTACCGTATTTTGAAAGATATTGAAAAAGAAGAAAAACCTCAGTTTTAATCAATTGGTTTGTTTAACTCGAGTTCTTTTATTTTGGCATACTTCAAAAAGGCACTTAGAGCGTTGATATAACAAATGATAAAACCATAGCGGCCATCTAAAAATCCAAGCTTAAAAATATAATCGCGCAAAAATTTAAGAATTGGTCTTGTGATAATTTTAAATTGGCTAGAGCGCACACCTTTTTCAAATGAGGCCTTAGCCGCAATTGTCGTAAATTTATTTGTTTGGCGGATATGGTCTGAAATAGAGTCATAACTATAGTGGTAAAGATCCCCTGGAATCCATGTCTCTTTTTGTCCATCCTTCAATTTTAAAATATCATGTGGATTCACACCCTGCCATTGCGCCTGATCTTTTTTGATTAAGCGCAATTTGCGATCGGGATACCAACCACAATGACGTACCCAATGACCGGCATAATTTGTTAAGCGATTAAAGCAATATCCCGCTCCCTGCCAATTTTCTTTTACTCTTTTAATGGAATCTCGCAAGTCAGAACTTAAGGCCTCATCAGCATCAAGAGAAAGAATATAGGGATGAGTGCATAAAGAAAGAGCGTGATTTTTTTGCTCGATATGGCCTGGAAATTCTCTCTGACTCAATTGTACGCCATATTCCCGACATATGGCCGCAGTTTTATCTTGAGAGAAAGAATCAACCACGATCACTTCATCGGCAATGTCCTTAACCGATTCCAAGCAACGAGCAATATTATGCTCTTCATTAAATGTGATAATAGCAATACTTAATTTGACCATAGGGAGACAATTACCCGCAATTCCGATACAGTTTATGTATGGATAAGAGTTTTTCAGGAAATATTCTGCTTGTCAAAAATAGGGCGATGGGCGATGCGGTTATAGGGCTATCAACCATTCAATACCTCAAGCAAGTTTACCCCAATTGTAAGGTTTATTACGCCGTCCCGGAGTGGATCTGCCCTTTGTTTTCCAAGGTGGAGACTGCCGCTGATGGCATTATTCCTCTTAAGCTCAATAGTATTCGCGATTGGTTGCAGTTTTTTAAAACTCTTAAAAATTATCACCTTGATCATATTCACGAATTATTTCAAAGTGGCCGCACCCATAAGTTTTTTAGGCTTTACTCCCTTTTAACGGGTATTCCCTATACCGCTCATAACCACCATCATAAAAATGGGTTGGTTCACGACCAAGGGGAAATCAAATCCAATATTCAACGCGATCTTGATGGTATCTGGTCCTATCTAGGAAAACCCCTGGGCCATCCGATTCCTCATTATTTGAAATTTCCACCTCATATGACAGGGAAAAATAGCATTTCCCATAATAATATTATTTTTGGTGTCGTCGCCACGCGAGAGACAAAGAAATGGGATTTAAAAAACTTTAAGGCGCTCGCCCAATTAATTGCACAATGGGATACGGAGATGAGAATTCTCATTCCCCTCTCTTCATCATCTGGTGATCAGGAGATAAAGGCCAAAATAAATGAGTTGAATTTTCCCAATATTTGCCAATTCGTAGAGGCCCCCCTAAACGAGCTCCCTCTTAAGCTTCAAGGCTCAAAGCTCTATGTTGGCAATGACACTGGTATCAAACATATTTGCGCCGCTCTTAATATTCCCACCGTTACTCTTTTTGGGCCAGAACCACCAACAGAATGGCACCCCTATAACCCTATTATGCATCCTTATTTTTTCCTGGAGCCACTTTTATGCCGAACAAAGGATGCTCATTATTGTGGCCTCCACACTTGTCCGGAGATGGAATGCCTTAAAAACTTCACGGCGGAAAGCGTGTTCGGTAAACTTCAAGAATTGATCAGCGACTAATGCTTTGCAGCTAGTTTTCTCCAGCAATACTCTCTATTGTGTCTAAACATTTTTCATTAAGGAGGATTCGATGAGAGTACAATTAGGCGATGTCGCTCCCGACTTTCGGGCCGAAACCACCAAAGGCGTAATCCAATTCCATAAATGGATTGGTGACCATTGGTGTGTTCTTTTTTCCCATCCCAAAGACTTTACTCCAGTATGCACCACTGAATTAGGCGCTGTTGCCAAACTTAAATATGAATTTGACCAAAGGGATTGCAAGGTTATTTCCCTTTCTGTCGATAGTCTTGAGGATCACCTACGCTGGATTGAAGATATCAATGCCACTCAACACACCAAAGTTAATTTTCCCATTATTGCCGACCCGGATCATCGCATCGCTCAGCTCTACGGCATGATTCACCCCAATGTCGATGATACTCTCACTGTTCGCAATGTTTTTGTGATTGGACCTGATAAAAAAGTGAGACTCACTCTTACCTATCCGGCTTCCACTGGCCGCAACTTTGGCGAGATTCTTCGAGTGATCGATAGCTTACAATTAACAGAATATCATCACGTGGCGACACCTGCGGATTGGCGAGATGGTGATGATTGCGTCATTGTCCCCAGTATCAATGATGAGGACGCTAGGACTCAGTTTCCTTTGGGTTTTGATACGATTACGCCGTATTTACGAATGACACCTCAGCCTCCCATAAATCCGCGTCGCTATTAATAAAAAGGGCCTATTGGGCCCTTTCTATTTGTGTTGGCAATAAAAGACACCCCAGACGCGGGAGCGCGCAATCCAATTACCAATATTAAAATTTAAAAGAAAACGAGGGTAAGTCAGATAAAGAAGCTGACAAGATGGATTTTCAAGAAAAGGAAAAAGATCAGGGCCATGACGAGTCATTATATACTTCCCTTGATCAAAAGGGATTTCTGTTAATTTTTGATGCTCAACAATCTTTGGCGCTCGCTTCTGGTAAAAACGCAAAGGCAAACCAACCATCTTATAAGGGTCTTCTCCCCCCACATAGAGAGTCTCTATTGAAGTTCCCGCTAAGAAGCGATATAGGCCAACTGCCGGGTTTGCCATTTTAAGAGAAGCGACAATTAAGAGAATGATATTGACCCCAAAACAAAGACGGCGAATCCAATTCGCCTTCAAAAGTGAGCAATGGGAAAAAGCGTAAACAATAAAATAAGGAGTCAAAACCAGAAAAGGTAAAATGAACCGTAATTCTTTATGGCCGATAAGAGAGTGAACCACAAGGAAAGGCAGGCCTACCCAGGTCAAAATATGCTTGGGGTTTTTCCACCAAAAATAAACACTGGAGACAATAATCAAAAGGCTAATTGGCGGGTAACCGCGACTGAATCCTCTAGTGATATAATAATAGAAGGGGTCGACACCGAAATGAGCGGCCTTATTCTCAATGAGATTGACTTTTAAATAATTCCAAGGTGCTAAGCTCCATTCACCATAACCCCAATAATCGCATAAGCTACCTAGGGCGATCATTGACCATAAGACGATAAAACTCATTATGACAGCTCGCCAAGGCCATCGCCTGAAGACTGCCCAAAAATAAACCGGGGCAATCATAAAACCCATTTGGTAGCGACAAAGAAAACTAAAAGCAAAAAAAACACCACCCCAATTAGACCTTTTTCCCATAAAACAGCTAAGACCTAAAAGAAAAAAGCTAGCAGACCAAGACTCACTACTAGGTCTGGCATGGAGATAGGGAATAAACCATAAAAGTCCAAGCCAAAAAAGAAGAGATAGGCGATTCTCGGTTAATTCATCTTTAAATTGGCGCCAAAAATAATAAATCGAGGCAATCCCTAGCGCACTAGAAATCAGACGGAAAATCCCTGAGAGGACAAATGGAGACGATATTCCGATCGATTTGAGAGGTAAGGCAAAACAATAAAGAATGAAAGGCTGGAACCATGGACGAATTCTCTCTTGAAACTCCCAAGGTAAGAAATGCGCCTCAATGCCTCCCAATTTATAATTGAGGAACTCAATAATTTGAAAATGTTCATCGAAATGAAGAAACCCTAGGCCAAAAACCACTGCTAATAAGTGGAAGATGATTATGGCGCCCCATAGCTGCTTTTCTGTTATTTTTTTGCAATTGATCATATGCGCCTAATTTATCAAACTTCACTTTAAATTTTTAGTTTTATTATCGCAACACTACGCAAAATAAAAGACAAAGCTATGGCAAATATGCGATAAATAGATCATGTTAAAACGTTATGGCCTCTTTGCCGGAATTCTCTTAGCGGTGCACTTTCTTTTTGGCGGTGCCCCCTTTATGCCCAAATTTCTTTGGCCCATTCGTCACGTCTATTTTCTCATCTTGGCGGGCCTGGCCATTCTTAGTACCTGCCACCAGCAAACCCGTAATCAAATTAAAAAGGTATTTCAAGATCCAGAATTGGCACTCTCTTCAAAGAGAGCTGACCAGTTGATCATTATCATTAGTACCTTTTTTCTTTTTGTTTTTCTGAAAGTCACGGCCCTTAATTTCATGACCTATAAGGTCGTTGATGTTGACTTCTCTTATTTTGATATGATGATTGCCAATTTCATGCGCGGTAAAGATTGGTTTTCTTCGGCCTGTAATTGTAATCACTTTGGGGTGCATTCCACCTATATTTTTTATCTCTTGGCACCCTTTCATCGACTATTCAATTCGCCATGGTTCTTAGTGCTCCTCCATGGAGTCACGCTTTGGTCCACGATCATTCCTCTTAAAAAATTAATGACCAAGGCCAATTTAACGCCTATTTTTCAAGTTATTATTTGTTTTGCCTTTTTTAATTTCTTTGCGACGTCCCATATTCTGAAATATAGCTTCCATATGGAGGTTTTCTTTGTTCCCTTCTTTTTATGGCTTTTTTACTTCTTTGAACAGAGCAAATGGCGCTCATATTATTTAATGGTTTTCCTCACCCTTGCTGTCAAAGAAGACGCGGGCTTTTACCTTATTGGCATGAGTGCCGCTTACTTTCTATGTCAGAAAGAAAATCGCCGTCATACAGTTTTCACGACAATTATCTCTGCGATTATTACAATTATCAGCTTAAAATGGGTCATCCCTCATTACCGTGGTAGCTCTGATTATATTATTGCCTCCACCGCTCTTAAATATGGAAGCTCCATGGGGGAAAACCTTCTGGGGATGCTCAAAAACCCACATTTGGTGGCAAAGGATATCCTCACTGGCAGTTGGCTTAAATTCCTCATCCCCTCTCTTTTCATGCAAATTTTGGTGCCCTTTTTTCTCATTGGCATTGCACCCTTTGTCTTGATCCATTCAACGGCGGGAGCGCCATTAATGCATACATTAATGCTTTACTATAGTGCTCCCTATGTCCCCTTCATTTTCTACGGCCTTATTAAATTCCTCCAAGGTGAGCGTTTCTTGGTCAACGAAATCTTTGTCACCAAAACTCATCAATTAGCGCTCCTCATTTTCTTCACTCTTTATGGCGCTTTAGTGGGGAGTGGATTTCTTCGCTATTATCCCATTACGGATAATTGGCATCAAATCAATCAGATTAAAACACAGATCATGCCGCAAATGAGGCTATGTGCACAAGGTTCAATCTACCCCCACCTCGGGTATGATAATCCTCTTGAGACATTGAAGTTTTGTTATCAAAAAGAGCAAGACCTTATCATCATCAATCCCACAATAAATCATTACCCTTATACCGCCGGACAATTGCAAGATATCATCATTCAATTGCGAGGCTCCTCTCGTTATGAGGAAATCAAACGTGGTCATTTCACTTTATTTGCCAATAAACTGATTGCCGATCAATTTAAAGATAAGGATATCGATTAATGATGGTTAATAACGATAAAAGAGACCTTTCTTTTTACGTGATTCTCTTTCTCGGATTTATTATCTTTCTCCAAAATGCCTGGGTCCCAGGATTTTTTCACGATGGCCTTCTTTACTCGAGCTTTGGTAAAAATGCAGCGGAAAAAGGCCATTGGCTCATCCCGCACCTCTCTCAATTACAATATCCCCGTTTTGATCAACACCCCCCCTTTCTCTTCATTTTAGAGGGTTTATTTTTTAAAATTTTTGGGAGTGACTTTTTACAGGCGCGACTTTTCGCTGGACTTTGGGGTATAGGAATCTTGACGGTCTTCTATCGCTCTATTGCCGCCATCGTTCACCGTCAATTTGCTTTCATAGCGTCTCTTTTTTTATTACTTATCCCATTTTTCTTTAAAAAGGTGCGTTTTCCCAATTTAGATATTCCTTTGACCCTTTGTTTAATGTGGGGACTTTTGATTTATTTCCGCCATTATCAAAATAAATTCTGCGAGAAAAAACCGTTCCTTCTCATTGGCCTACTCTTTGGACTTGGCCTTCTCATTAAAGGGCCTTTTGCTCTCATATTGCCATTTTTAATGGCCCTCCACCTTTTGTTAACCAAAAATGTTAAAGTGCTCCTCACTCCTAGGCCTTGGCTAGGCCTCATTTTGGGATTATCACTCTTTGCACTTTGGCCTTTGGCACTCTTTCTCAAAGGTGATTTCATCATTTTTACCAATTATATGGAAGCTCAAGTTTTCCGCACAATTATAACTGGTCGCGATACTCAGCAGGCCGTTAATTATTTTCAATATCTCATGGACCTTTTCAAAGCGAACCCTGTTTGGACTCTCCTTATTATTTTTGGTATCGGCCAAAAAGAATTGAGATCCAATTCCTTTTTCCGCTTTTCCCTCTTATGTTTCCTGGGTATGCTGATTCCATTATCTTTAATGAAGTTTAAATACTCCAATTATCTCATTCCCCTCATGCCCTTTTTTGCCCTTACCGCAGCGATGACCTGCCTCCGGCAATCCGCAGTTTGGGCCCCTAAGATCCTTTTGAAGCTCCAAGTTTTTGCTCTGGCCTTGGCCTTGGCCTTTATTATTTTCCCCATCGGTAGCAAAGTACGACGAGACCCGTCTTTGAATTTAGTGTCAGAAATAATTGAAAGAGAAAAGCTGCCTGTAAAGAAAGTTATCAATCTCGCGAGTGCCTATCCCTATTGGAGCCTGGTCAGCTATATGCAATTTCGTTTGAATCTAGAAGTCGAGCAGAAAAATGAAATCGAAATGGTCGACGGTAAAATTCTCATTATAGCGAATGAGGATTATTATCAAAAAACAGAGACCCTCCAGTCCATGCGCCTCCTTCTCAAGGAAAAAGGGCGCGTTTTTCTAATTGGCCCTTAATCTTCTTTTGGATGATAACGATACTTGGCCAAAATCAATGGGCCTAAAGGAAATGGCCATTGCTTAGGCGTAATCGCTTTTGATAGATCCTGTGATTTTTTGAAGTTTAGAGGCGCTAAAAATGGTGTGATAAAATGAGTAGTGGTCTTATACTGCAGCATAAAATCATTTTTAAGTGGTGGGTAGATCGCTTGTAATTTGCGGTGAAAGTTGAAGAAATTAAACTTCGTAATGTGCTGCTCTTCATACGTGATATCAGCAAAATGATTGAGATAAAACTCAAGAGCTGGCCAAATACTGGTGTAATTGGGAGTCGTTAAAATAAGCTCCCCACCAGGCTTAAGGTTTTGACGGCAAATTTCCATCAAATCACGGATCTCAGCAAAGTGTAAATGTTCGATCACTTCAATAACCGTAATAACATCGAACTTTTCATCCGTAACAGGTTTTTTGGTTAAGGCCTGAAGATCGGTAATATACTTAAAGCTCCGGGCCTGCGTACCATGGTGCTCGTTAGCGTATGCAATTTGTTTTTCTAGAATATCAATCCCTAATTGGCGCGAAAATTGGCCTTCGGGTACTTGCTTTAAAAAAGAACCAGCAAAGCAACCGACATCCATGATTGATTGATTTTCACCTTTAGGTAGTGCCGCTAATACGCGATTAAATTTCAGCCAATGCCAAAATCGTCTAATAGCAGGGCCATTTTCCAAAATATCGTCGTAGTAACCCAGGGGAATCGTATTGTAATCAAAATCGGCCATAATATTCTCTTGATAATTAGTATAAATATTCATTAAATATAATGATAACCTTTCAATTTGAAAACTTTTTGTCAGCTATGAATAAAATTAAATACATTCTTTTCGGACTTATTGTCATTTTATCTCTAGCGCCCAGCATTAATACTTACCTCAATCTCCATCATTCACAACAATACACTATGGATTTTGGCGTTTATCATAATGCTATCATTGAAATTGGTACCAAAAAAAACTGGAACCCTTATATTGGCTTTCGTGACGTTAAAATTTTCAGTGACCATGTAGACCCGATCATTATCCCTTTTGCCCTGCTCTCACCCTTTTTTGATTATTCCTATGCCTGGTCTCTTAGTATTGAAGTCCTCTTCTATTTATTTTTCCTAGCGCTTATTTTTGGCCAGATAAAGAACCTCTCTCTTATTGATTTTTCTCTTTTACTTTTATTAGTGACTTTTAACCGAGGGATTGTTTCTGCCATTGGCTACCAAATTCATCCTTCGACTTGGTCCTTAGTGCCAATGCTTTATGTTTTATGGGCCATTCGCAAAAACGATATTAAGCATATTCTTATCAGTACTATTATTCTTAATACCTTTAAGGAGATCTTTCCTTTTTGTGGTTTCTTTTTAGGCCTGTCCTATTTTATTTTTCAAAAAGAGCGCAAATGGGGAGGGGTCCTAATGATTATTCACCTCGCCTTTCTTTTATTTAATTTTAAATACCGCTCTTATTTCTTTGGGCCATCCTATAGCCATTTCCCAGATATTTTTACCGCCTATCAACATTTTAATGTGAAAGACTTTCTCAAGATTTGCTACCCCTCAGTCTTTCTTTTGTTCTATTGCACCAAAGGTCTTTTACGCGATAAAAAAGTGTCTGAGCTTTGCCATATTCTTAGTATTTACTTGCCGCTGCTCGGCATTCATATCTTGGCCGGTAAATCCTATTATCATTACGGCGTCTTTATTGGTGCCCCTATTCTCATTTACTTTGTCATTTTAAAAGACCGTTATATTAAGGAAATGCCTCTAAAGGCCAAATACATGACCCTTGTCCTTATTCTGCTAGCGGGAATGGGCCGTTTCACCAAGCCCCTTAAGGCCATTAAAAATCATATTGCCTCTTGGGATCAGAAAGAAAAAAATAGAGATAACTTAAAAGATCTCCAGAAATTAATTATTCAGGAAAGTGATAATAATTCCTACCCTCATATTATGGGGACACCTGGCCTTATTACCACCCTAATGAAACCTGGAGCCTATTATTATCAATATGGTGATTATAGTAAAATCCAGGAACATTTTGATTATTTAATCTTTGGAAAAACCCGCAATAGCAATATTTACCCACTCACAGTGGAACAAAGCCTTAAAATCATCGACCAATGCCGCCCCTTTGTTCAAGAATTACTTTTTGAAAATGACGATTATTTTTTCGCCAAGGGGCCTTTTCCCAAATCCTGCTATTTGCAATACGGGCATCATTGGCGCAATTTTAAAATCAATTAAACTCAATTCTACTTATTGCGCACCATTTTGCTGACGATACTCTGAGCGATAGGTTTTACCATAATGCCCACCTGCATGATCTCTTTCGTGGATGAAAGATAAGGTGCCTAAAAGAAGAATGATATTACCAACAAGAATCCCATAACGCATCCACCTTGCGCGTGCCAAACGCATAACTAGAAGGAATTGTAAGGGATACCATACAATTAAATAATGCGAGTAAATATTCATGCCCGTCGCCACCATCACAATACCGGCACATAAAAATGAAGAGAGTAAAAGGAAATCTAGAGATTTCCAATTGAGAAGAATCTTTTTAAGCTTTCCAGCGAATCCCTGTCTATGATTGTAGAGAAAAAGGCCAATGGATACGAAACAAATTCCATAAAGAAAATAATGAGAAATGAAGTTGAGATGAGTTTTTTGTCCCAATATAATCGGCCCTTCTAAAAATTCATTCATCAGACGTCCAAATTGGAAATCTAAATTAAAACCGAAGCCATCTTTCAGGAAGTATTTTTGAAAACGAAACCGATAGATATTTTTAAGGAGAACCCAGGAAGCTGACTCCCCCTTTGATAATTGATTTAAAAAGGCAAACTTAATCCACGGAAGCATTGGCAATGTCCCTAAAATGCTGCCACCAACCCACCATTGCCAATGATGATATTTTTTCGATAAAAAATCCGAAACCAGTGCAAAAAAGACAAATCCAAAAGCAAAAAAGAAACCACTCAGATGAACTTGACCACTCAAAGCACCAAAAAGTCCCCATAAAAATGCACCCCATTTATTATCCCGAAACCAAAAGGAAAAGATTAGGCAAAAGCTAAAAAGAGAGTACATATCAACAGACCAAATCCCCTTTGAAAATAATACGGCAAGAGGACTAATTGCATAGAGTAAGAGGCCAAAATACCAATTTTCACGTTCCTCACTTTTCACAAATTTAGTCACAAAAGCAAAGATAGAAAGAAGAGTGACAACATTTAAAATCTGAATGAGACGAACCATTTCTAAAGGAGTATTCGAGAAAAAGGCCAAAATTCCAAAAATCCAGGCACTAAGGCCGGGGTTAGAAATGCCTGAACCGCTCATAATACCGACTAAAGGCCAATGACCAGTGGACTTAATTTCCATTCCCAATTGGAAATTATGGATCTGATCACCCATCCAAGGCATATCCTGTGGCCAAATCAAGCGAGCAATAATACCAATAAAAATAATGAAAAGGCCTAGGGCCTTGGCCTGAGTTTGACTCATTTATATTCCTTCTTTAATAGCGACTCTCTATTTTAAGGAAAAAATTTAAAACTGAGGAGAAATAAATCTCATTTTTCATCTCTTATTAAGCAAACGCACGGCACAAGAAACCCGAATCAATTGTAAACATCTCTTCTTTTCAGTAAAATGCTATCACTCTGAAAAATAGGCTTAATATGGATCATTACTCGGGCATCAATGAGTTAGAAATTCTCAAGTATGCAAAAAATTATAACCGACATCTCACCCAAAGAGTTGGCAACACCTTCTCACAGAACAATCAATTGCTCGACTTTGGTGCAGGAATTGGCACTTTTGCCGACTCCCTCAAAGGCCAGGGCTTTAATATTGACTGCATTGAGATTGATCAAACTTTATCGAGCGCCCTTAAGGAAAAAGGATATCGGGTTTATCAAAGTATCAATGAGCTCGATGAAAGCGGACATTCCCAAATATATTCTCTCAACGTCCTTGAGCATATTGAAGACGATCAGCAGGTACTAAAGGACCTCTATAATTTTTTGCCGAAGGAAGGCAAGATTTATTTATTCCTACCAGCGTTTAATATTCTTTATAGCTCTTTTGATAAATCAGTGGGCCATTATCGCCGCTACCATAAAGAAGAGATCATTCAGAAATTAAAAAAGGCCGGTTTTCAAATTAATTTTTGCCGCTATGTCGACTCCATGGGATTTCTCGCCGCTTATCTTTTTAAATTACTTGATAAACAGGGCTCCTTTAATCCGGTGACGGTTAAAATATTCGACCGCTTTATTTTCCCTATTTCTTTAATTTGCGACAAAATTTTCTCACCATTTTTTGGTAAAAATGTCGAAGCATTGGCCATTAAAAAGGATTAATTGATGAAATTAAGTATTATCATTCCAGTCTATAATGAAGAAAGAACTCTTAAGGCGATTACTGAAAAAGTTGAGAATTCACTCACAAGTCTTCCTGGCCAGATCACCGATCATGAAATCATTCTCATTGAAGACGGCTCGACAGATCAAAGTAAAAACCTCATTCAAGCCGATTATGAAAACAAAAAGAATTATGTCGTTCATTACCAAGAAAAAAATATGGGCAAGGGTGCCGCGATTACCGCTGGTTTTAGTATTTCCACTGGAGATATTGTTCTCATTCAAGATGCCGATTTAGAATATGATCCTCAGGACTATCATAAACTACTGAGTCCCTTTTTTGAAAATAATGCTGATGTGGTTTACGGCTCTCGCTTTAAGGGTGAAGTTGTCCGCGTCCTTTATTTCTGGCATATGATTGGAAATAAAGTTTTGACATTATTATCAAATATGGCGACCAATTTAAATCTGACCGATATGGAAACTTGCTATAAAGTTTTTAACGGTAATCTGATTCGCAATATGCTCCTGACATCTAAACGCTTTGGTATTGAACCAGAAATGACTGCCAAGCTCGCAAAAATGCCGGGAGTTAGAATCTATGAAGTTCCTATTAGCTACGATGGCCGGAGTTACCAGGAAGGTAAAAAAATTGGCTGGAAAGACGGTGTCTCGGCCTTTTGGTGTATCTTCAAATTTAATTTTTTCACCAATGAGAAAGAATCTTTCCGCAATTATCATCAATTGGCACAAGAGTTCAGTGATTAAGTCCAAGAAAACTTATCTCCATTTTAGTCTGGCATTTCCGATAGGTCTAATAACGGCGCTAAGGAGCTAGGCCGCGAGAGATGAGTTATTATCATCATTGTCTGAGGAATTATTAAGGATGTAATCACAGGAGCGGCATTTAAAAATGAAAATCCCCGCATCGCTGACGTCCAAATGCAAAATACCATGGCCATCAGGACAATTATGAACCGTGGTTTCACTGCGGGTGCTATTATCTTTCACGATTTGAAAAACATTAACACCATCCTCGGCAAAACCTTTCAACTGCGTTTTCCCCATTGAGCGAGACATAAAAATTTTATGGTCCATTTTTTCCTGAACACTCTCCGAAATAAAAATACCATTATCTTCGGCAGCACTACAGAGACGACAGGCCAAATTAATCACTTTGCCAATAGCGGTATAACTTTTCAGCGTTTTATCTTCCCCATAAAAACCGACATTCGCAATTCCCTCAGCGACACCAATTTTAATTTGAAATTCACTGCCCCAATGCTCTAAATAATGACTGCGATTTTCCTCAATTCTATCGATAATCTCAGTCGCGGCCCGTAGCACACGAGTAATATAATTGGATTGCTTCATTGGATTATTGGAGAAGGCCAAGATCCCATCCCCCATAAATTTATCGAGAGTGATGTCGTATTTTAAAAGAATGGACATGGTATCGTGGATAAAAAGAGAAATCACTTTTTGTAATTTAACCTTATCAATATTCACCACTTTTTCAGTTGAGTTAACGATATCAATAAAGATGGCACAAATATGGGTCTCTTGAATTGGTTTCCAAATGTCTAAATTACCATTTTGAATGGCATGGACGATCTGCGGGCTAAATTGTTTCGTTAGGTCTTTTAATTGCACCGCCTCTTGAGTCTGTCTTTCGATAATCTTGCCGCGATTTTGCATTTCTTGCTGTAATAAGAATTTACTCGAGGCATCTTGTTCACGTAATTTTTCTGAAAAATGCCGTATGACAAAACAGACAATAAATGTCCCCGCCATAAAAAATAAATTGATAATAGCAGGACGCAATTGATCCATATGAAAGGTAAAGGCACCAATTAAAAAGTAAGGTCCATAAACGATAGCTGAATTAATGGCGAGAAATTTTTTGGTCCAAGGGACAAAAGATAAAATCCCCGAAACAAGATTAAGACCTGCATAATAAGGAGAGCTCACCCCCTCTGTTGCAAAAATCATATAGGTAATAATAAAACTATTAAAGGCGGTATAAAAAGTTCCCACTTTCTGAATATGTTGATCGTCTTTGCTTTTTTTCACCATGGTAGAGGTCAAAAGGCAGACCGGAATCATCAAAAGCCTTAATCCAAGGAAAGTCCACTTTTGTTCTGGAGCATAGAAGATGTCGGCAATAAAAAACAACAGGAAAAGAGGCATCGACAACCCACCGCTACAAATGCGCAGGAAAGTCTTTAATTCGTTAAGACGTTCCCTATGGCGAATATCAGCGACCGAAGTGGCCAAGGCCTCATCACTCATGGTGATCTAATCCTTTTGGAAGACCACAAAAAGATTAACGCCCATTTCTTCGCTATCGATACGCAATTGAGAACAAATAGGAGAATAAATATTAGTGAGTCTTTCTTCGGAGCGATAGATTAAATACCAATCGAGTGTATACATCATCAAAGCTGCTGATGACGGTTGTAAACAAAAGTTCCCAATATTTAATTCACCACCAGATTTAACCGCCGCATACATACGCATGGCCGCTTCTCTCGCTACATCGTCAGAGAAATAATCAAAAAGCCCAGCAGAATAGACAACATCATAAGAACCGGAAAGTCCCTCAATAATCACATTTTTAATGGATTGATTGAGATAATTTACCTTAGTTTTAAGGTTTCTTTCACGAATAATACGGTTAATTTCTTTTTGGGCAAACTTTAAAGAATTCAGGTCTTGATCTAATAAATTAATCTCTAAAGTATTGCAAAGCTCAACGGGCAATTGGGAGAGAATTAATTGAATTTCTTTCGCCGGGCCTGAGGCGACAGATAAGAAGCTCAACGTTTTTCCCGGGTTCTTTTCAATATGGTTTGTTAAGAAACGGTAGAGGTATTGGGAGCGATTGCGAACCGCCTTTGCGTTAGGATGATTCACAAAATATTTGTTAATCCCTTTAGCAAATAATGATGTTCCCACCGCCTCATCATTATAAAGAATATTCATCATCTCATAATCGCCGGCATAACCAGATGGCTTATAATAAGAGCGATGGGCAAAAGGTGATAAATAAAGTATTGGTTTTAATTGATCTCTAAAAAATTGATACATTTTCTCTTGAGCATCTTTGGGTATCTTTTGTGAAAAGGCAACCAATTGATCATAGAAAGGATCGAAATATTCACTTAAATAAGATTGTATTTTACAACTTACCGACTCCTCAAATGCTTTCATATCATCTTCAGAGTAAAACATTTTATTTTTTTCTAAATTATCGATTTTATCTTTGAGATTTGTAATGACATCCTTAATTTCATAGACGGCAGACTTAAGTTCAACAGGAATATCACCAATAAATTGTCGGTATTGACTATGGTCATCGAGAATATCTTGCGCTTCTTGATCTGCGATCAATGAATCAACCGGAAGAAATCCTTCATTCAGTTCCAGAGCAATTTTATATTTCCCCCCCCTCTTTTCACTTCGCTTGACAGTAGCGTGAAATTCGCCAAAGGTTTTATTGGCATTAGAGAAGATTACCTTATCTAATTTTTTCTCTTGATCGATATCAACATCTGATTCAAAGCTTATACCAAAATAACTATAGTCTAAGATGGGGTATTTTTTATTATTATATTCAAGGAAGTACTCACCGGTTTTAGTCTCATGGCGGTCTTGCCTGACAAAATGGAGGCGTTTTTCACCCTCAATTAGAAAGTCTTCATGCTGCAACTTTTGCGCTTTTTTCATATCTTCCTCACTTATGTTTAAGAAACTATACCTCCTTATCGTTAAATCCATTCTTTAACTTGAGAAGATTAGTGAATTATTAAGATTTCTTAAAAACTCGAGGGGAATATGACCTAACCATGACCGATCCAAGTCATGAAAATGTGAATTGCCGAAGCGAGGCCTCGGCCTTCCAGGAGGTAACCTCCAGTTAATCAGGGCGAATCTGGTTTTCTTAACATCTTTCGCACTTCATCGGCATGCTCGATCTCTTCTCGAACTAAATCACGTGCCAATTCCTCTAGTGCAATATCGCCCAAACTTGCGGCCATAACACTTAAACCTTTATAAAGTTTGATGGCATTTTGTTCATGACGGAGGGATTCTTCTAATAATTGCTGAATATTATGGAGGTTATTCTCCTGAATACTTATCGGTACCATTGGAGGATGCCCACCAAGAGAGGTAATCTTCTCGCCCATCGTAATAGCATGGTTCATGCTTTCCATAGCATTATTGCGAAACCATTTTTGAATAGGGATACGATTATGGCCCATCACCATAAAAGAATAGTGAAGATAACGATTCAGGCCTGATATTTCAGCGCAATAAATTTCACCAAGAAGTTGAATCACCTCTGGGTTTTGATATGTTTTTTCATTAATGCTCATAGATCCTCCCTATTCTTTTAATTCAAATCATGATGGCGCGCCTATCCTAGCACTCTAACATTCGTAGGCAACAGATACCTTAGTTCCAAGGCCCAAACACTTGTTTGCCTCAAGAAAATTAGTCGGCCTTAAAAGGCTTTATTCCTAAGATAGGTTCAAGGCCAAATTTACCTTAAAGACCGAGTACTACACTTCAACCTAGCAAATAATTCCGTCTGCCTCCAATGGGCCCTAGTCTTTATTAAAAAGTCACGAAGAGAGAGGTATGAAAATCTTTTGGGTCGCCTTATTCACT
>JBFGZE010000070.1:0-19263 GCA_041586955.1 Bacteriovoracaceae bacterium | reverse complement strand
GGCATAGCGGTTTAGGAAGCTATCTTTGAAGTTTTGAGGTGGCGCCATGCTGGGGAAATAGTTCCATTCTTCTAGAATGCCTTCAACCACTTTCTTAAGGTATGAAATAATTTTTACCGCTTTTGGCACTTTAAAACGTCCGCGCTCTATTAATTCATTTTCTTGATCTAAGGTTAAACTACGTTTCAGGAGAAGGCTGAGTATTTTTTGACCGTCTTTTTTCCAATTATACGCTTCTTGGGTATCTAAAAAATTCTCATAACCAATGATCGGGATAGATTGACCTTGTAAGCTTCCTTGATAAACCTTTAGTGGATTGGATTGATATTGATGGTTCATTCCTGCATGTCGTGCTTCATGCATAAGGGTGAGGAATGCGTGATCTAGATCTTTTTTCATGATATCAGGTGCGAGAAGGATTATATTATGTTCTGGAGAGCTTGACCCAATGACATTACCTGGCAACGCATTGTGAATGATAAATACTTCCGTTCCAAAGTGGCGCTTGATATAGCGGATGATGCGGTCGAAACGGTGGTGACCCTCTCCATTTAAACGAAGGCCATATTGACTGCCTTCAGGCATATCATTTTTAATAGCAGTGAGACCTAGGTTTTGTTTAGATAAGATTCGGATAAGCTCTTGATATTCATGGCGATGCTTTAATGGGATTTTGTCTATATCACGAGTGACTTTTTCCTTACTTTTGAATATTTCAATCACCATTTCTTGGCAATCCTGCGCGTCGTGTTTGACTTGGGCGAGTGACCTCTTGTTGTAGGTAAATCCTGTGCATGAAAAAATCGTGAGTAAAAAAAGTAGGTATAGATATTGGCCCATAAGTTTTTTTCGGAACTACTCAAAATTTATTTATTTAATAGCGGCCTAATTGAGGTATAGGAAAAAAGCACCTTTGAATTACCAACTGGGAAAGAAAATGAAAGTAAAAAGGGAAGTCATCAGCAATTATCTCAGTAAAATCCATTATTCATACGGGAAAATTGTGAGTATCGCTCTTCTTGTGATTTGTATGGTGATGAGTAAGATATATTGGGATTTTGAAAGGGGATTGGGGGGGTTATTATACGCCTCTCCAAATAGTGTATTTGAACAGGGGGAGCACTGGAGGCCTTTCACCTCCTCTTTTATCCATGGAGACTTTGAGCACCTCTTGTCGAATTCGTTAATGTTCACGTTTTTAGGGTATTTAATTTCTTCCTTCTATGGTGCTTTCGTCTTTCCCGTCCTGACTGTTCTTATGGGTGGCGTTATCAATTATTGTGTTCTTTTGAGCTTTTCCTACGATATTCGGATTGTGGGGGCATCTGGTATGGTTTATTTTCTTTGGGGTTTTTGGTTAATGCTTTATATTTTGATATCCCGTCATATTAAGCTCTATCGGCGTCTTATGAAAGTCACGGCCATCTCCCTCCTTCTTTTAATCCCAACATCTTATGAGCCCACTACCAGTTATTTAGCGCATGCCATAGGGTTAATTTTAGGGATTGGATGTGGAGTCCTCTATTTCCCCTTCAAACGTCGATATATTCAATCTTTTGAGCGGACGATGATCAATATTAAATCATTTAAAAACCCTTACAGGAGAGGTCACTTATTGTACTTACGACCTTGGGATTTTTTTGAGGTTGATTAAAAGCGAAAAATTTGGGGTGCTAGAATTGCCGCCTGAATATTGGCCGATGATTTAACTTTTATCAATATTTAAATAAGTTCCAGAAATTTTTTTTATTTACTTAAGTAAATGGTTAGAAATAGATTAGTTCTCCTTCAGATCAAAAGTCGTTCATCCGATCAGCTTGAAGAATGGATAAATAAATTTTTCTGAGGAAAGTGGTTTGAGTCGTTTATGAGTGAGAATTATAAGAAATCTCATATTTTGGAAATTGAGCATGGTAATCAATATGTTGGACAGTTTAGGTTTGACCCGAAAACTAAACTGGTCAGTATTAATTATGCGCCAGAGTGGTTAAAGAATGGTTTTCCCCTATCACCTCATATTCCTTTAACAGAACATACTGATTCCTTCTCAGTAAAAACCTTTTTGGAAAACTTATTGCCGGAAGGCGAAATGAGACAATTATTATTGGGTAAATTTCGTTTGAAGCAATTTGATCTATTTGAGGTTCTCAAAATTTTAGGACGTGATATATTCGGTGGGGTTAGTTTTAGGGCCCCGAATGCAAAAGGACGACCTCCAAAACCTATCGTATTTGCATTAGATGAGTTAAACGCCCCAATCGAAAAAGAAATGGGAGTTCATTCCATATTTTGGAAAAATGATTGGGTCAGCGGACTTTCCGGAAGTCAGGTAAAGATACCCATTATTCTGCAAGAGGACGGCGATTTTCGATTTCCTGATAGCGAGAATATTAGTACCCATATTCTAAAATTTCAGCCGGATGATGAGCATAGGCCTCATTTGGCCCTCAACGAATTTCTTTGCATGCGTTTAGGAAAAATGATTGGCCTTGATGTCGCTCCTGTTGACTTGATGCAAATCGGTCAACGGCCCGTTCTTCTTTTGACTCGATTTGATCGAATAAAAGGCGATGACGGTGAAATCATTCGAAAGCATGCTATTGATGGCTGTCAGGCGCTTAATATTAGGCCTCAATATAAAAAAGAAAAAAACCTTGGCTCTTGGCATGAGGTTAATCATGTACGCTTAGGATTAAAATTAGCAGAATTGTTCAAATTTACAGAGCAATGCCGAGTTCCCACTCAGGCAAAATTAAAGACGCTCATTTGGGTGCTTTATAACCTTTGTATTTCTAATTACGAAGGACACGGAAAAAAGATCTCTTATTTAATAACTAAAAAAGGCGTCGACTTGGCCCCTCTATATAGTCTTGTGAATTTTGAGGTCTACCCTTATCACGATCATGAACTGGCCCTTTCAATTGGAAACGAGTTTATAGCGGCAAATATTAAGGCAGACCATCTTATTCTATTATGTCGTGACTGTGGGATTCCCATTCGTGTATTAAAAAATCAATTAATGACTATAACTAAAGACATAATATCTAAATTAAGTGTCCTAGAGGAGGAGATTCCGACTGAGATGCCACTTAATAAGGATGAAAAAGCATTTATCAAAGGGCTTTTAGATAATATTAAAGGTCATTGTCTTCATTTTGCGTCCTGTGCTAATAATTTATAAAATCCCCTGCGCAATAACCTTTCTAAAGAAGTACTGCGTTGCCCCGTAATTAAAAATTATGTTATAAAATTCTAGATTTTGGACTTATGTTCTTTAAGTCACAAAATAGAATGACCAGAATTCCTGGACTTATTTGGTATTTAAAAATGAGAGAAAATTGACCCTGAATAACCTTAACTAAGGTATGCAAATTTGAGCGATTTTAAGTTTTACCAAAGATATCCATTTTCTTCAGCAAATCAAAAAATAATTTTGAAATTCAACGAAACTAACAAGAGGTTTAAATTATGAAATTAAATCACTGGGTAATTGTCGGTTCAAAGTCTAAAACAAGAATTTATAATGTGTATAAAGGTCGTAAGACCTGGGATCTTGTTAAAAGCATCCCGAATAATGAAGAGGTCAAAGAAGATATAGACTTTTTGAATAATCCTCCAGAGACTGGTGTTAAAACTCGTCCTGTCAGTGGTAAACAATTTACTCGTGATAATCCCCATAATGATTATTCTTTGCAATTATATGCTAAGGAGGTGAAAGAGTTCATCAAGAAATCAAAAAATAAATTTTCGAAATTAGTGTTAGTTGCGGAACCTTGCTTTATGGGAATTTTAAAAAAGAATTTAGATAAAAGTTTATTGGGACTCGTGTGTTTCCAATTATGTAAAGACCTTGATCATTATAACTCGGTTGAAACGACACGATTTTTAAGACAAGATATTCTTCAACGTTTGCCGCCAGGTTAAACACATGTCAATTCTATTGCTGTTTAATCGGTTCTTGGAAATTATTTAAATTTTATTAAATCACATCTACCGAAAAGTCCTAAGAAGAGCTTAATCTTATCAGAGGGGTATTTGAGATTAAATAAATTCAATTATATTTTAAAGGTATGGGTGCCGTGAGTATTCATCATTTGAATTGGAGCAATTGTTCGTTGGGGGGCTTGGGTTGCAATATGTTCTTGCTTACGCGCTCCATTGCTTAGGTGTCCTCCTTTTGTCGTGGTTATTTTGCAACAGTGATAAATAACCAAAAATACCTCATGGGCAATTTAAATAGCTGTTTCTCTTTCAAAAACAGGATTATGTATTTGGACATAAGACCTTGAAAACGATTTTGTTTTATTGAGTCTCCTTGCTCGGTTTAACCTGGAGGTGTTTGACGATTCGCTATCGTATTAAAATTCATTAAAAATGTAATATTATTCATTATTGATTTCTTGAAAACTACCTTTAACAATTTCATCTTATACAAGATTTAGATGAAACAAAAATTAGAAAAATTGATTGCGCGTATTAATACATTTGGGGTTCTGGATGTTGAAGATGATTTGATTATGATTCTTTTTCGACTTTTAGACCTTTTCTTAGTCACAAGGAATATTTCTTGATTGCATCTTATGAAATACTCCTGAAAAGAGTAAGAATAAAAAAACTAAAATAAACCCCCGCATAAGGCCATACAAAGTCATTTTTAAAGTAAAGGTAATATCGATTGTGAATATATGTTATAAGAATGGAAATTTAATTAACGAGGAGGTATTAATGGGTGATTCACAAATACAATTATATTCACTCGCGACACCTAATGGCCAAAAAGTTTCAGTTGCTCTTGAGGAAATGGAATTGGACTATGAACCACATGTTATTAATATTTTAGATGGCCAGCAGTTTTCAGATGACTTTATTAAAATTAATCCTAATTCAAAAATACCTGCTATTATTGATCCCAATGGGCCAGGTGGCAGGCCTCATCCAGTTATGGAGTCTGGAGCTATCCTTTTATATTTGGCCGAAAAAACAGGACTTTTTTTAAATCAAAATCCTTTCTTGCGAAGTGAAACAATCCAATGGCTATGTTTTGAGGTCGGAGGGATTGGCCCTATGTTCGGTCAATTTGGGCATTTCTATCGCTATGCTAAGGATAAATGTGACCATCCTTACCCAATTGAACGATATACAGCGGAAACGAAGCGGCTGTTAAGTGTTCTAGAGAAGCGGTTGGAAAATCGGAAATTTTTGGTTGCTGAAGAATATTCAATTGTCGATATGGCGACTTTTCCTTGGGTGGGGTGTCTCGATTGGACCTATGAGGCCAGTGATTTTTTGGATTTAACTAATTATAAAAATACCATGAAATGGGTAGAACGTTGTTCGGCCCGGCCAAAAACAAAAGTGGGTTTAAAAGTTTGTTCATTTGATAATTTAAAAGCGCACGAGGAGCTAAGAAATAACTGAAGAGATTAAATAGTGGAACTTAGTAGTATTGAATACAGTGGCCATATTATTATCAATAAAGTGAGTGCCAAATCGATGTGAAAGTTTCTCACTTTATTGGAGGAGATGTCATAATTACAATTGTAAGTATCCTGTACCAAATGACTTCAATTCTTTATATGAAGGAGAACTACTTGAATATTGAGCCCTTATAATATCTCTTTAATTTGTGGTCAAAGTGATAAAATAATGGACAATAGATGAGAGAGAATAAATTTAGAGAGGGTTTATGAAGCAGTTTTTAATGTTATCTTTGTTCTTTTTAACCTCTAATATCCTGGGGAATTGTCAGACTAGGCGTCATTTTGTTTTTAATATTCATGGGGTTGCTGGCCATAAAGGTAATTTTGGTTATCTTGGTGATGTTATTAAAAAGCACCTCGGACACTGTTTTGAATCCCATTCATTTGAATATGATACGGATAACGATTTTTTATCAACGAACGAGTTTGCCTTTCTTTTTGATAATTACTTGAAAAAATTTTTTAAAGAAAAAGGACTACGATCAAAGGATAGGATTTCTATTATCAGTCATTCTCAAGGTGGAATAATTGGGTTTATATGGTTAAAAGATGCACTTCGCCAAAATAAACAGTCAATTAGTTATAAATTATCACAAAAAATGAGTAGCTTTATTACCATCGGAACACCATATTGGGGCGCGTGGTTAGCGGGAATGGGAAAATCCATCCTCTATCCAAATTTACCTTTCTTAAAATATAAAAACCCGGCCTCTCCATTTGGGCGTTTACAATTGAACGAAATGACATTTGGATCTGACACTATTTTAGATACAGCTAAAAATTACAATAAAGTACTTTCTTTAGTCCCACAAATGAGAACATTGGCCATTGGTGGGCGCAGCTTTAAATTTAGCACCTTTTTAGGTGAGGATGATAATGTCGTTCCCGCTTATAGTTCAAACCCAGACCATTTTTATTATCTTGAAGAGACAAAAAGCAGTGATTCTAAATCCATTGTTGCTGCAACAGAATTTAGTTTAAGCAAGAGAACGCCCTACAAGCTGATTAAGGGATCACATTTTAGATCTATTTATCCAGGTATATCCTTAATACCAAAAGAATGTCTTGACGACCTGAACTGTGGACATCCCGCGGTAGCTCCCATATTAAATCATCTACAAGGAAATGATATTGATATCTTTGCAAATGATGTTGATCGTCATATTTATCGCGTGACAAATTATATAAAGACCCCTGATCATTTAGATTTAGCAGATGATGATATTGAAATTGTTTTTTTAAATAATTTTCGGCCGCATTCGTTAAGAAAAAATAAAAAATTAAGAGCGAATAAAAAACTCATCACTAACGATAAATTTTTAAAAAGAGTGAGCTTTACTGGTAAAACGGATTCTCAGCATCCCATTAACATTAAGTATTTAATCAAAGCAAAAGGGCTTGAAACACGGTCCCTCGAGGTTCCTGTAGAGGGCGGGCGTTCAACCATCTTAGAGATTGTAATGACCGAAGCAATTGATTAGATTTATGATCTTTATTATTATGTGTGAGCGACTATAGCTATTTTTTGTTTTAGACATTTTTAAACAACATACACTTGGAAAGTTAATGATAGGTGGAGGATTTCATGTTGTTTAATTTTTTCTATTAAAATCTCTTTTTCGAACTTGTCACCTATAAATCAGATTTTTGTTTTATGGATAATCAATGAGTCAAAAAAATAGGTCCTTTTTTGACACTAAAACTTTAATGACACCATTAAGAATTGCGTTAAGTCTTGATAAATTTGCATACCTTCGTGGCCTATTAATTGCAGTTGTATGCACTCTTATTGTTAATACTCTAAACCAAGGAGAATTTATGAAATCGTTCCTACTTACGGCCTTATTTTTCCTTTTTGGTATTCAATTTTCTTATGCTGCTTCCTGTGATGTGAATATGGTTGACTCTGATAATAAAATTATTACTTTTTACGAAGGTGAAGGAGAGGATCAGAATCTTGCTTGTGAGAACGCGATGAATAAATGCTTACCTTTAGAAGGGGTTCTTAATGGAACCTGTGAGGAACCAATTGTAGATGAGCAAATGCAATCGACTCCTATTATTCAAGAACAAGTCGATGCTGACAAACACCCACGTTTTCGTCGGCATCGTCATAGAGGTGGACGGACCATCTTTGGACGAAGATATGTTAGACGATGTCGGGCCCATTTAATCAGTCGTAATGGGTTTAGAATCTCCACTTTTAGAGCTCGAGGTGTTGGCCTGACAAGACGTATGGCCCTTAGAAGGGCATGTCGTAAAGCATTACGTCAATGTCGTCGTTCGCGCCGTTTTATAGGGCAACGGGGAAGCCGTTGTGTTCTTCGTCGCAGATTAGTGCTTCTGTAAATCATAAATTGCAACCTGAATCATTCTTTGAATGGTTCAGGTTTTTTTTCGTTCCTAGTCTGTTTTACTCTGTCTAATTTAAGTAATCGTTTTACAAAAAATTTTAGTCTTTAATTTCCTCATTTGTGGTATCATCCTTCGAAAGTGGTAATGTGGTTGTGAGGGATCGCCATGAATAAGATTTATGATGATTTGTATCAAACAGATTTTGACCGGCCCTTTGCCTGGAATAGGTATAAAACATGTGCCTACCTTTTATTGCGTCAGCAGGGTAATTATTTAATATATAATTCTCGCCAAATAAAAAAACATTTTGATTTTATCCACGATCATGGGGGCGTTAAAAAACAATTTATTTGTCATCAAGATGAGGCATTCAAATCTTGTGATGACGTACGAGAGTTTTTTGATGCCCCTTTATTTTGTCCTCAAGCCGAAAAGGAAGCAATACAGAAACGGTGTCATGTTGATGGCACCTTTAACGGTGATGAAAGAATTTTTCAAGACTTTGATATAATTTTTACGCCAGGCCATACACCAGGAAGTTCATGTTTTTTATGGACAACAGAAAAAAGAAAAATATTATTTACTGGTGAAAATCTCTTTCTTAATGAAACGGATCACTTTTCAGTATTCTTACAAAAAGAGAACGTCAAACAAGCGATTCAAAGTTTAGAAAAATTACGAGATATAGAGGTCGATACAATTGTTCCAGGAGGTTTTTTCAATCAAATTGCCACTTGGGAATTGGTTCCTGGAGAATGGGAGAATATTATTGGGGCGATTATTTCTCGTCTAAGGAGAGGAGAGACGAGGTAGACCCTTGGTTGAGGATTAGATTATCTATTTATTTATCTATATTCCAAGGCCTAGAGGAAGGTGAACCCGTTATTAATTTTTTTACAATTCGGATTCACCCATCGATAATTATTTTTAAGGACCTTTGGCCAGAGGTCTTTTATGATCAAGTGACTTTTTGGGTATGATTTCTTCATCGTTAAAAGCATTTGGGTTGATATTCATATTGTATTTAATGAGAAATAGAAATAGACGTCTATATTCCCAGAATATGGTAAGAGAGCAGGCCAACATTACAAGCGCTAAAACTAATCCTCGTACATCGAGAAAAGCATGAAAGAGAAAAATATTGATCACGATTGGAAATAAGAGCAGGTTAGCGAGAGGAACAAAAAAGCCAAAGATGAGGCAGGTTCCAAAAAATAATTCGATACCTTTAATCGTATAGAGCAAATAACCGGTTTCTTTAAAGGCGGCCAATAATTTGGCACCTTCAGGGCTGATTTCTTGAGTACCTAATAGACCGTGAATTTCATTAAATCCAAATAGGATAAAGCAACCACCTAAAATGGTTCTTGTGATAATCACCGTCCAAGCATTTTTGTTTTTCATTAAAACCTCCTCTTCTTACTATTTGGTTTTTAATGCTTGGTCACCTTATCAAATTTGCGCGCATTTAGGGGGGAAATTTGCATTGGTATATATGATATTGCTCCCTCTATGGCCTCCGGGAAAGAAAAATTCTCCTGATTATCGGTATCCGTGTGAAACGATTATGTAAAAATATGATAAAAACTTTAAAGTGAGTTCTTGATTTTTGCTATACTCTCGCTCAATTTCCAACAAAAGATTATGGATAAGTTAAATAGTTGGGAATAACCAAAATAAAGTGATTTTTACGATTGATAAGTGTGGACTTGCTTGGATAAATTGTTTGCTCTATCAAAGAGGACAATCTGTTTTTATGGATGTACCAGAGGTATGAATGAAGGGTTAGCTGTTACTAATATTGATTAGCACACGGAGATTGGTATGAAAATTCTTATGACAGGTGGAACTGGCCTAATTGGTCGACAGATAATTCGAGATCTAAATAGATTAGGGAGTAATAATATTGTTATTTTAACACGCAATAAAGAGTCAGCTCATAAAAAAATAAATGTTCCTGCCCATATTTTTGAATGGAAAGACCCTTGTTATACACTCCCTCCAAAGGATGCTTTTGAAGGGGTGGATCATATTATTCATTTGGCCGGAGAATCGGTGGCCGAAGGGTTATGGAATAAAGATAAAAAAAAGGGACTAGTTGAATCACGAACACTTATGACAACTAAGCTAATTAAAGGCCTAGAACTTTATAAAACAAAAGAACTTCGCTCTTTTGTTTCTGCGTCAGCTATTGGCTATTACGGGGATAGGGGAGATGAAGTCTTAACTGAGAACCACCAGCGAGGAGATGGCTTTCTGTCCACTGTTTGTTATGAATGGGAGGAGGCATCACGTAATGCAAGTATCACGGCCAGTCTATGTCATATTCGAATTGGACTGGTCTTGGCACAGGAAGGTGGAATCTTGGCCAAAATGCTTTTGCCTTTTAAGTTAGGGATGGGAGGAGCATTTGGTGATGGCAAGCAATGGATGAGCTGGATTCATATTAAGGATTTGTCCCGTTTATTTATTTTTGCCATTAATAATAACCTAAATGGAGTTTATAATGCAGTTTCTCCTTATCCCATAAGAAATAAAGAATTTGTAAAGCAATTGGGAATTATTTTAAATAGGCCAACCTGGTTCACAGTACCACGATTTATGCTCGATCTTACGTTTGGTGATAAAGCGCAAATTATGACCTCAAGTCAGCGAGTGTCCTCACAAAAAATAATTGATGCTGGATTCGCCTTTAGCTTTGAGCATCTAGAGAATGCTTTGGATAATATTCTGAAATGAAGAATAATGACTCATTTAATTATTATTAAGGAAGTTAATGGGTAGAGGGAAAAAGGTGGTGGATTTGCCCGTACCGATTGAGATTTCTTTCATTGTATCTAGATATCTCAAGACAATGGCATTTTTCTCTCGGTCAAGTATATGAGCGGCCTCAGATAATTTAACGGCTGCCATTAATTCTCCTTCCGCAGAAATCACTTTGGCGCGTTTGTTTCTTTCTGCCTCTGCTTGTTTGGCCATTGCTCTTTGCATTTCGATTGGCAAATCAATGGCCTTAACTTCTACAGCTGAAACTTTAATTCCCCAGGGTTCAGTTTGTTCATCAAGGATGCTTTGCAATTGATTATTAATCATATCTCTTTGCGATAAGATTTCATCAAGTTCAAACTGACCGATGACAGAGCGAAGGGTTGTTTGTGAAATTTGTCCGGTCGCAGTTAAAAAATCTTCAACGGCAATAATTGCTTTCTCAGGATTATTGACTCGAAAATAAACGACACCATTAACTTTTAATGTAACGTTATCTTTAGAGATTATGTCTTGAGAGGGAATATCCATTGTGACGGTTCTTAGATCTATACGGCGCATTTTTTCAATACCCGGTATGAGAATGATCAGGCCGGGGCCTCTTATTCCGGTAAAGCGACCTAGTCTAAAAACGACTGCACGCTCATATTCGTTAAGAATTTTGATTGTATTAAATAAAAGTATAACTAAGATGACTATAAATGGAATCATCGCAATATTCATATTAGACTCCCTTAGATATTGAGATGCATTTTCTCATTGTCCTGAGATATAATAGAGCATTCATCATTCACTTCATATTTTGTCGCAGACTCTGCACGCCAAATTTCTCCAGTTACTTTAATATGATAATGATAGATGCCATCATGAGGACCTCCTAGAAACTTAACAATGGTCCCCGATTTACCCTTAAGGTCATAAAATAGTTTGACCTTTTTATTTTTAGCATCATAAAACCAATAAATACCTATGAATCCGATAAATAGGCCAATAGCACCGGCGGCAGAAAAAATAAGTGTATTACTCAACTGAAGGTAGGCGTTATCGGTTCGAAATAAAAAGAGGGAACCAAATATAAGGGAAATTAATCCTGCGAGTGAAAGTATACCATAGCTGACAATATAGGCCTCTAGGATAAAGAGTATAAAAGAAAGTATAATTAAACCTAAAGCTCCGAAGTTAAGCGGAAGAACTTGAAATCCAATACCTGCGAGCAATAAACATAAAACCCCGATTCCCCCTGCAATAAATCCTCCCGGGGCCTGCAATTCTAAATAAACCAAAGCAGCACCAATAATGAAAAAAAGGTAGGCCATCGTTGGATTAGCAAAGATGTCGAGGACTTTTTGACCGAAATCCATGCCAAAAAACACGATATTCGGTGTCTGTGTTTGGAGTTGAACTTTTTGTCCAATAATAGAGATTTCTCTACCATCTATATCTTGCAATAATTCCGCTTCTGTATTGATGATATTATTGATGAGACCCTTTTTAAGGGCGTCCTTTGCTTCAAATGAAGCGGCATCTTCAATCATTTTTGCAAAGAATTCTCCATTTCTTCCACGGGCATTTGAAAGTGACCGAACTAAAGCAACAAGGTCATTGATCGCTTTTTTTCGAAGGTCTTTGGAGTTGATATCTTTTCCCAATTGAATGGGAGTCGCGGCCCCTATATTCGTCCCGTGAGACATGTATAAAATATGGGCACCTGCTGCAATAAGGGCCCCCGCACTTGTCGCTGATGCCCCTTCTGGCGTTACCCAAACCACAGTTGGTGCATTTGCCTGCCCGAATAGAGTGAGGATTTCTTTGGTTATTGAAACGAGGCCACCAGGAGTATTAATTTTAATGAGAACCATGTCAAAGGACTCTTTTTCTGCTTTGTCATAACCTGCATTTAAATAGCTCAGCGTTGCTGGATTAATGGAAGAATTAATTTCCATTAATATAATTTTTTGCACAATTCGAGAATTCGTTGGTTCTCCTCCCAGCAGGGCAGGGATCATGAAAAAGACGGCCAAAATAAAAGCTAGAAATAAATTCTTATAGCTATTCATCCTCAGACCTTGGTTGATTGCGGAGTTTTTGACGATTCAATACAACTCAATTTCTTTATAGCAGATTACTAAAAATATTATTAGTTGCGCTGCGTCCTGAAGCCTTGCTTTGAGGTAAAGGGGAGATGTGGGATAATTTCTGTAATACGAGTAATGGACTCACCTTCACAATGATCTTGGGAGTCACAAATGGTAGGAACGAGGCAACGCTTTTTGCCTCTTTTTTCGTAATGATAATCTTCGCCACCACGGACTAGAATCCCTTCTACTAGGCCAGTTTCTTCGTTAAAAACTGGTGCACCGGAATTGCCACCAAAAGAATCGGTATTGGCCACGAAATAGGTTTTTGGATTAATATCAATGGCAGTAGCATTATCAGCGACTTTTAAAGGTAGCCCAGAGGGAAAACCCATAATCACAAGAGGGGTATTGCGTTCAATCTTTCCCGTCTCTCTTACTTTTAAAGGACTTCGGTCGAGAACAGGACGATCAAGGCGGATAATTGCGTAGTCGTTAGTCAATTTGCCATTTTTTAAAATACTTGTCACGACCTCTTTGCATTTATAAACATTTTGCTTACGAACTTTTAGGCGGCGTCCTATTTTATATTGACTGCTTGCCTTATAATCAAAAACCCATTTCCAATTTTGGCAATCGCTTACTTTTGTCATGCAATGGCCGGCGGTGACGATAAGGTCCTTGTCTATTAAAAATCCGGAACAATCTGCAGCAGTGATTTGGCGAGAAAACCTTTCATATTCACAAATGCCATGTTGCGATAACATTTTTGCTTTGATGCGGTAATGGTTGGCCTCTTCAAAGAGATAGTTCGTGGAAATCATGGCGGCAACAGATTTGGCCCAGCTTTGGTAGAGTGGGTTTCTAACTTCTGTAAGATCGCGTCTATTATCCTCACCATAAACTGACTTATCTTCGGCCTTTATGGAAAAAGGGATCAATAAAATAAATAATAAAAAGTATTTCATTTTGTGCCTGATATTAAAAATATCAAAGCTATATTTTTATACTCTATTTTGCAAATAATCTTTTGCCGGGCCAGGGAGTGATTTTCATCATATTAGAGACTTAAGCATAAAAAAGGAGGCAGGGCCTCCTTTTAGATTAAAAATTCGATCCATATTTAACGTGGACGGGAGCCTCGGTGACGACGCTGGCCATGGTGAAAGCCCTGGCCACGATGGCCTCGTCTTCTCATCATATTGTGGCGGCGCATTTTTTTACGACACTTCATCATGGTGATTCTTTGATCTGGTGAAAGAATGTCATATTGAATGGCCAATTTTGTATTGCTTTTTAAGGCCAGCATTTCCATTCTTTTATCATGAAGCATTTTGATTGTTGCTTCGGCCTGATCTTTAGTTGACATTTTGTCCCGTAGGACTAAACGATGATCAATACGGGCGTTTTTAATTTCCGCCTTTAAAAGGTTAATTTGTTTTTTAGTTTGAACACGTAAGTCTTGAATGGAGTTTTGTTGATCAATTCCCATTTTTAGGCCATGGCATTTTTTATGCTTTGCCTCCGTCAGCATTGAAAATTCTAAATCGTTTACCCAAAAATTGGCGAAAGAATTAGTCGCGCAAAAAGACAAAAGAATTCCAGAAAGTAATAACTTCATCATTTCCTCCTAAGTGAATTAATATTAACTGAACTAACGTTTATAAAATCGAAAAAAGAAATGCACTTAATTTAAATTAAGTATCTGAGTATTTAAGCTGTGTGGGGGATCATATTCTTTTTCAAAATTTGGGTCAATAAAAAACTTATATTTTTGAAAAGGAACAATTTGCGTGAAGGAAAAGACAACAGACTAATGAGAAAAGATCTTCACTCATTAGCCTGTTGGTTTACGCTTTAATTCCTATCTCGGAATAATGGGAAGGGGGATGGGAATTATACGTCTTAATTTTTTAAAGCGGTAAACTTGAGAGTAATTTGAGCGACCGCTATTGTCTGTAAATTGGGTAAAAGATTGCACATGAAGTCTTGTACCAGCTCTTTTAATCACGAGTAGTTTGTTAGCGAATCCGGGTTTATACATAGCAGTAAGGGCAATTGTATTATTGACAAGGTTCTGAGATACATTTTTTGCATAGGGGATTGATAGACGTTTACCCCAGTTACAATCAGTGGGATGGCATTGGCCCCACGTTTGAATTCTCATTTTATTACCGATTTTTTGAATCACTATTTTGGTAATGCCCTTTGTATTAGAGTTGACATTGACCCAAGTTCCTACAAATTGTCCCATAGATGCATACGTTGGCCAGGCCAAGAGCAAAGAGACAATGGCCGATAGAAATAAATTCTGTATTTTCATAATTCCTCCTTTAAAAGAAAAAATCACTTAAATGGAAAAAACGTACTTGCTAATGAGGCCGAAAAAATGTTTTTAATGAGATTAAATAAGCTTCGAGTAGTCTTCTCGAAAGGGATATATATCGTAGAATGATTCTGGGAAGCATCCATTTATTGGCCTCCTGAGTGCTGCCATTATACCAGCTTGGAAAATTGGGTTCAATAGTTTGTTTAGGTTTGTCACAGGCGACTGATGTTATCTTACATCTAAACTGCATAACTGAAGTAAAGCTTTTGTCTGTCGTTAAGCCCCTTATTGCCCTTATTATTACACTTGTCCTACCAAGGGTTGTTATCTTCTCTCGATTGCTTAATAAGATAAGTTTTCTTTACCATTTGTCGTATTTAAATTGATAATGTTGATGAGGTCCTGCTGAGTGTTTTCGATAAATGAAGCCACCTCTTTAAAAGGGACGATATCTATCTACGAGAGTACATATTCACTTAATCTTATGTCGAGGCCCATTTCATTTTTATATATGGATCATTCCGCAACCGAATTATTTCAATGTGTATATAGAAATAATCAATTTGCTTGTTGCCTGAGGCAATGCCAACCTCATTTTTTGTCATTATTTGGAGGATATTTATGGAACGATTAATCGATAATATGAATGTTATCTTGGCCAATTCATTGGTGACCTTTGCCAAAATTCATAATTACCATTGGAATATAAGGGGAATGCAGTTTTATGCTTTGCATGCGAAAACAGAAGAAATGTATCAATATTTTGGAGGAATATATGATGATATTGCTGAGCGAATTTTGCAATTAGGAGGGAAACCTCTCATTACTCTTAAAAGTTGCTTAGAAAAGGCCACGATTAAGGAGGATGATCATTGTGAAATTACTGCTCATTACGTGATGAAGCATTTGCTTGAAGATTATATCTCTTTTCACGCTCGATTCCGAGAAATTACTCAAATGGAAGATTGTGATGATATTACTTCAAGCTATTGCCAGGAACAAATGACAGTTTTAGAAAAGGAAATATGGATGTTGAAATCTGTCCTGAAGTGATTATTCTCTATGCATTTAAAATGGGCCTTGTGTAATAGGAATCACTTCTATTCAAATCTATTTCCATTTATTTATTTGGTTCTTTTTATATAAATTATTAGGGGAGAGGTGCTTAATTATGGAAAAGTCAATAATCGCAGATTCAAAACCTGTTCACGTTAAATTAGAAGAAAATAAAACCTATTTTTGGTGTGCTTGTGGTCGTTCTTCTGGACAACCCTTTTGTGATGGGTCGCACCGTGGAACAGGTCTGACTCCCAAAAAATTTTTAGTTAAAAAAGATGAATATGCCACACTTTGTATGTGTAAAAAAACAAAGAATGCTCCCTATTGTGATGGGACCCATCGCAGTTTAGGGAAAGAAGAAGAAACTACTCAAAAAGAGCAACCTCGGCCACCAGAGGCAAGTCCGACACTTGAAGAACCTGCGTTGACAGGAGAGACGGGGTCAACACTTTTAAAGTGGAATGATATTCACATTATTACGGGGCAACCCTATCGTCGGCCTTTACGGAAGAATGACCAGGTGTGTACGAAACTGGTATTAGGGCCACGAGCGCGCAAACCTGTTGAGGTCAAAATTCCCTTAATTGTCCCAGACATGAGCTTTAGTACTTTGTCACAAGATTTGAAAATTGCATTAACACGTGGAGCTGAATTGGCCGGTACTGGGATATGCTCCGGAGATATGGCCATGTTTCCAGAGGAGCAAAGTGAACATGGCCCTTATTTTTATGAATTGGTATCCGCCAAGTTTAATTTCAGTGAAGATTTGTTGACTAAAGTGCAGGCCTTTCATTTTAGCGGTGGACAGGCCGCCAATACAGGATTGACCGGGCATTTACCAAGAGGAAAGGTGAAGGGAAAAATTGCCAAGACTCACAATAGACCTATTGGAGAAGGTACGATATCTCCCTCTATGCTCCTCGATTTAAAAAGTCCCGAGAACTTTAAATATATGGCCGATCGGGTCCGTGAAATATCGGGAGGTATACCAATTGGTCTGAAATTATCCTCGCAGCATATAGAGAGGGACTTGGAATTTGCCATTGCGGCCAGTGCTGATTATATCATTTTGGATGGGGATGATGGAGGGGTCGGTACCGCACCTCTCATTTGTCGCGATAATATTTTGATGCCCACCATCCCGGCCTTGGCCCGTGCTCGGCATTACCTCAATAGCGTGGGGCAAGATAATATTACCTTAGTCATAACCGGTGGTCTGCGCACTCCAGCTGATTTTGTTAAGGCCCTTTGTCTCGGAGCTGATGGTATCGCCCTTTCCAATTCGGCAATGCAAACAATCGGCCGGATGTCTGCACGAATATGCCATACAAAAAATGGCACCGCAGGAGTTGCGACTCAAGACCCAGCAAGCCAAAATATTATTAATATTGATAAGGTATCTAAGAAATTGGAGAACTTCTTTAAAAACTCCACCCAATTAATGAAAGTTTTGGCGCGAGCCTGTGGCCATAATAAACTCAGTCAATTTAGTCTCAATGATATTACTTCTTGGAAAAAGGAAATGGCAAAACCATCAGGGATTTCGTACGCCGGAATTGACCACCTTAGGAAATATTGAAAACATTGTTCTTTGGCCAATAATTAGATGCATTGCTCATTGTTTTTTCTACTGATGAAGTTATGTTCATATTAAAAATAATCTTATCGTTGAACTCAAAAAATTGGCAAAGAGTTCAGACCCCGTGAGAGTTCACAGAAAATTAATCGCTGTGCTGTTATAATATTTTTTAGTAGAAAAAATATCGAATAGATCACCTCATCCTGTTATAAAGTTCCGATGAGGTGAATTATTGGTTGTATAGAAATTGTTATTTAAAGTCTCTGGCCATGACTGTTATTCGCTCGCTTTGACGGGCCTGGTTGATTGCCTGGTCAACATGCTGGCGGATTATATCGGATAATTTATCGGCAACTTCTCCTGAGGTATTCATATCTGACCGGGCCTTGATATAGGCCTTGAGCTTAGATACCACGACAAGAATATCTTTTGGAATGTCCTGATTATTTAAATGGGTCTTCTCGTCGGCCATGGGGGTATTTTCTGCTTTTGGTGTCACGATAATTCGCCTTTTTGGTCGAACCTCTTGGCCCTCTTTTGGAGCTCGCTCTTCTTCTGCCCAGGCATTTTTATGATTGAGCACAGGGACATGAACACTCCAGCAGTCAACTGAGCAATAGGCATTTTTACGACAGGTGGAGACATTACATTGCTGGTAAATCTGACCAAATTTGATGCTGGCCTTGCAAATGCTACATTTTCGCCATTCTTGACTCATCATAATCCTCCTGGAAAACATTATTTACTTCATTATAACGCCAAATTAAAACCTAGGAAAAGCGGGGAAAAATATTGTTTGATTCAGTGTCAATGGGTTACATTTTAGCATCCCCCAACAAAGGAATTTAAAATGAAAGTAGCGTTGATTTTAATTTTCCTATGGTTTTCATCTCAGATATTGAGTATGAGTACAATTACCTTTTATCCCAACGGTTTGATCGAACGACATCAATTGAAACTACCTGATCAGGAGAATAAATCCTCAAAAACTTATGAAGAGGGATTTATTGGCATTGTAAAATATCTTTATTCTGATTTTAATTCAGAACTAATTTTGGGAGATTATAAAAGGGGGAGAATCTTTAATACCAGCTCCTGGCCTTTGCGAGTTATCGGCCAAATTGATACGCTTTGTACGGGAACATTAATTGGACCTTTTCACATTCTGACAGCAGCTCATTGTCTTTATCATTTTGGAGATCAAAAATGGCTGACATCCTCGAGCTTTAGTGCCGGCCGTATTGCTATTGACCAATCTCCTTATGGCAATGTTCGTTGGGTTAAGGGCCACCTATTAGAAGGTTATATTAATTCTGGTGAAGTCCAATATGATTTTGCGGTATTAGAATTAGAACGACGTATTGGGGATCAAATTGGCTGGCATGGATATGGCCATAATGCGAATCTTCAAAGTGGGCAGGAGGTTATTATTACCGGTTACCCTATAGATAAAGAGGCGGGGAGTATGTGGGAAGTGAAGTGCCCAATTGAGCCCCTTGAAGAGCAAATTACTTATCGCTGTGATACCTTTAAGGGAATGAGTGGCAGTGCCCTTCGTTTTATTCAGGAAAATGGAAAGGAACTTATTAATGGTCTTCATACTTTTGGAACCCCATCGCT
>JBFGZE010000069.1:0-19315 GCA_041586955.1 Bacteriovoracaceae bacterium | reverse complement strand
TTGGCTCGTGTTTTTTAATGGAGACACAAGATAGCGATAATGAAATCAAAGAAACTCATTAACGTTTACTCTTTAATCATGAAAGGCCAAAAGTTGAAAAAAATGAACATTTAATGACCACAGAATTGAAAACGATTTGTGGAAAACTTAATGAGTTTTTAACAAAAATTTGTCACCCTCTAAGCAATGGCATTATCGTTCATGAGTAACAAAATTTATAATTAATAATCGTATAATTAATAAAAAGGCTTGATACTTTTTCTCATTTTTTGTTTAGGATTTAATCATCAACCACTCGATCCAGCTCTTTATTTCTACTGCCATTACGTGTATGCTGATATTGTAATTTTTTTTTGTGGACCAGAAAATAGATAGTGTCTTGCATTCAATTTTATAAAAAATAATGATACCGTAAATCAAAATTCTAGCAGGGAGACTATTATGCTAACAAATTTTCTTTTCTCGGGGGCATCGATAAGTGGCCCTGTTGCTAATCTAGGTCTTTTGATAGGACGAATTTTTTTGGGCCTTTTTATGGCATTCAGTCATGGGATGGGAAAGCTTCCCCCTGCGGATGGCTTTATTGGGGCCATCGGTTCAATGGGTTTCCCTATTCCCGCTTTTTTTGCTTGGAGTGCGGCCCTTAGTGAATTTCTTGGAGCATTATTTGTATCACTTGGGCTGATGACTCGCTTTAGTTCCTTAATGTTGATGTGTACCATGGCCGTCGCCGTTTTCATTAGGCATGGGAGTGACCCCTTTGCGAAAAAAGAATTAGGTCTCGTTTATTTCTTTAGTTTTCTCATTATTTTTGCACTTGGTGCAGGCCGATACTCTATTGATGCCATGGTTCGAAAGAAAATGAACGAATAGGCCGTCTTGTCGATTTTAAGGGCGTTTAGAAATAATATCTCCTAAGACTTTAAGGGCATCTATCCAGGTAAAGATTCCAACTAAGTCACCCTGTTTCATAACTAGAGCGCAGCTAAATCGATTTTCGGCCATAATATAACAAACATCTTCGAGTGGATCTGTAATTTCCACTTTATAGACGTCTGGAATAAAAACCTCTTCCACTGATATGTTTTCGAGTTTTTCATGATCTAAACTCTGCACTAGGCGGATATCTCGCAGTGTTAATATTCCTCGGACTTGAATTTTATCGACGACGGGGAGATGGCGGATATTATATTCATGCATTATGCCTAGAGCAAACTTGAGATTATTATCGATATCTATCGTTTTTGGATCTTTGACAATAAAGCGCTGAATAGAGATTTCCTTTTCCACGTGTGAGCACCTCTTAATAAATGGCCAGAAGGTTAACCCTCTGGCCATTTGAGCTATTGAATACTAATTTTTTTCTGCTTATCGAGGTTTTCAGTTGATTTATCAAGAGTGATTTTGAGGACTCCATTTTTGAACATGGCCTTGACTGTATCAGGATTAATTTTTTGTGGGAAAGGGATAGTACGACAGAAGGAGCCGTACGTTCTCTCTAGCCGATACATATCATTTTTGTTTTGTTCTTCTTCGTGTTTCTTTTCTCCCTTTATTGTCAATATATTGTCGTAAAGAGAGATATCAACATCTTTTTTATCAACACCTGCTAATTCAGTTTCAATGATATAGCCTGCATCTGTTTCATGATAGTCAATAGCTGGTGAAAATTCAGTGGTCCGCATTTCTGGTAAGAGGGGCATATCCATATCATTCCAGAAACTATTAAAAAAAGAATTGAGCTGCGATTGTAAATTTTGAACAGGAAAAGTATTCGGTGACATTTTAATGGGAATATTAGTTGGACTTCTTCTTAAAAGCGACATCACGACCTCCCGGTTGGTTTTAATGAGGACGTTATACCCTTTTTGAAATTTTTTGCAAGATATGAATATGTCTAGCTTTTTTGTCGGGTATTGGGTTGCTTTAATTTAATAAAAAAGGATCCGTTGATCTAGAGAACGTCTATTTTATTTTTTCCGTGGCGCCGGAAGTATTGGAAAAGATTTTTTCAAGATTGATTTGATCACAAGATTTCTGTGCCTTAAACTTCTTAGCGCCTATTTTCCAATTCAATGGAACAGGCCGTGTGAAGTCTCCACCGTAATGAAAAATCACGTAAGCTCATGACCGTTTCGCGTATTAATCCACAATTACCACACGCTTTCAGATCATTTAGATTGAGGCCACCTCGTGAATTGGCCCCATGCTTTAAAAATTGTTCCGGAAATTGTTTTTCGATCACTGTGAAATAGACTCGTCCGATACGTTGTGAGCTAAGCTTACCTGTTTTCTAGCAAGTGAGGTTTTTTATTCCCAAAATTGGTCATTAGCTTGATTCCACAGGATGGAGAAGGAGATCCTTTTTTCTTGATTTGGGTTGGTTATAATTGGTAGGCTGCTATCGACCTGATCTTTATCATGGAATGAGGTCGATTCCTTGCTTTAATATAAATTACACTACCTGTAATCTAACAAATATCCTCTTAATTAAAGGGGGTTAAGCTCTAGAGGAAGTGGAATGGAAGAGAAACAAAAATTTAACGAGCAGAATGACAAAGGGGATAATAAAGTTCCAGCTTTCAATCTGTCTTATATTTTTCTGGCCTTATTAGCGGTCATGCTAATCAATCGGTATTTATTTGAAAGAGGCCAATTGGAAACGATTCCCTATAGTGCTTTTCTTCAGAGAGTAGAGGGGGGCCAAGTTAAAGAAGTGACCATCACCAATTTTAAAATTACCGGTACTTTTGATGATGCGACCAAAGATCGCCCGCAGTTATTTCAAACAATTCCTGTCAATGATCCTGAATTAGTTAATAAATTAAAAAGCAAAGGGGTCGTTTTTAAAGGCGATATACCCAATCCTTTATGGGAATCCCTTTTTTCCTGGGTTTTTCCCTTGGCCATTTTCTATTTTGTGTGGATGTTTTTGGCAAAGAAAGTATCCCAGGGAACTCAGGGAATGTTATCGATGACCAAATCGAAGGCCAAAGTCTATTTAGAAAAAGATGTTAAAGTAAAGTTTGATGATGTTGCCGGTGTTGATGAGGCGAAAGAAGAACTTAAAGAGATTGTTAATTTTCTACGTGATCCAAAGTCCTATACACGATTGGGGGGGCATGCTCCTAAAGGCGCATTATTAATCGGTCCTCCTGGAACGGGGAAAACCCTTTTGGCCCGGGCGTTGGCGGGCGAGTCCGAAGTTCCTTTTTTCTCCATCAATGGTTCTGAATTTGTGGAAATGTTTGTAGGGTTAGGTGCTGCACGAGTACGAGATTTATTTAAGGATGCCCGCAAAAATGCCCCTTGTATTTTATTTATTGACGAGATTGATGCCCTAGGGAAAACACGTGCCGGTGGGTTTGGTTCAGGTTCTAACGATGAAAAGGAGCAAACCCTTAACCAATTATTGGCGGAAATGGATGGTTTTGATACCTCAAAGGGGGTGATGATTTTAGGGGCAACGAATAGGCCTGAGGTTCTTGATCCGGCCTTATTAAGGGCCGGACGCTTTGATCGTCAAATATTAGTTAATAATCCTGATCAGCATGGAAGATTGCAAATTCTGCGGGTACATATCAAAAAAATTAAAATACATACTGGCCTTAATCTAGACCGTATTGCCTCATTGACGGCAGGGTTTTCGGGGGCAGATTTGGCCAATTTAGTAAACGAAGCGGCCTTGGTCGCGACACGTCGAAATGCTGATGCTGTCTTTGAAGAGGATTTTACACAGGCCGCTGAGCGTATTGTTGCTGGTCTTGAGCAAAAGAAAAAGTTTATGAATCCAGAGGAAAAAAGGCGTATTGCTTTCCATGAAATGGGCCATGCCACCGTTGCATTAGGGCTCGACTCACTTGATAAAGTGCATAAGGTGAGTGTTATTCCTCGAGGGATAGGTGCGCTTGGGTATACTTTACAGCGACCGACAGAGGATCGCTACATAATAGACATGCTGGAGTTGAAAAAGAAGGTATCAGTCTTACTGGGAGGTCGTGCATCAGAGGAGATTTTCTTTGATCATGTCTCAACCGGAGCGTCAGATGATCTTGTTAAGGCCACTAATATAACCATGGCGATGGTTATTCAATATGGTATGAGTGATAAAATAGGTCTGGCCTCCTACGAGCGGAATCAGAGTCCATTTTTGCAAAATGGTATAAATATTAGGGGTCCTTACAGTGATCAAACCGCGCTAGAAGTTGACTTAGAGGTCAAAAGAATTTTGGATGATTGCATGTTATTGGCCAAGAAGACTCTATATGAAAACCGCTCATTCGTGGAGAAAGGAGTCAAACAATTATTATTAGAAGAGACTTTAGAAGAAGATATGATAAAAGATTTATGGGAAAAAGATGGCCATCACGTAACTATTGATTCAGATGTTGTGATTCTCGGTCGTCAAAAAATAGATGATTTAGGTTCTGATACACCATGAAAGACCCCTTTGAAGTTTGGCCATTCCTGGCAGGGCTCGGACTTTTTCTTTACGCCATTTCGCTCGCGGAAAACTCTTTAAAAAGATTGGCCAGTCGCAATTTTAAGATTCTTCTACGCAAGCATACGAATAATCATCTAAAATCGATATTTGTTGGGACCATTTCTACTGCTATTTTACAAAGTAGCTCTGCAGTCACCTTGATGTTATTGGCCTTGGTCGGCGGCGGTGTGATTACATTTTCAAATGCACTAGGGATAATTTTAGGCGCCAATTTAGGGACGACTTTTACAGGTTGGATCGTTTCCACTTTTGGTTTTAAGGTTGATATTAATACCGCTATTTATCCGATGATTGCCATAGGGACATTAGTTCATATCTTCATCAATCATAAAAAGATTTCGTTGTGGGGTCTGTTTATTGCGAGTCTTGGAATTTTATTTTTTGGTCTAAATATGATGAAGCAAAGTATGGTGGGGTTGCAGGGCGCTTTTGATCCCGCTATTTTGGCGCAATATAATATTTTAATTTTTGCTTTTGCAGGATTTGTTTTTACTGGGATCATCCAATCAAGTTCAGCAACGATGGTTATTACATTGACCGCTTTAAATGCCGGACTCATTCCCTTAAAGGGGGCCGCGGCCTTAATGATTGGTGCCGACTTAGGTACCACCATAACTGTCATGGTGGGGGCAGCAGTGGGAAGTCGTGAAAAGAAAAAGGTCGCCGCCGCTCATTTCATTTTTAATTTAATTATTGATACTATTGCTCTTTGTTTCCTTCCCGTCTTTTTAAAGCTCGCAATAGCGATTGTTGGTGTCAAAGAGCCGCTTTATGCTCTGGTTTTATTTTATAGTGGCTTTAACTTATTTGGCATTATCCTATTTTTCCCCTTTCTAGGTCGCTTTTCAGCTTTTATCAATGATAAAATTGGCGACTCTAAAGATATTTTTCCAGTTCTTGATATTAAGCCCCAGCACGTCGATTCAGCAATTATTTCTCTGCACAATGAATCAAAAAAATATATTCAAAAAGGTATCCTTCTCAATTCATATCTTCTTAGTCCAAATGATATAAGCAATGATTCTAGTATTATGATCAAAGAATTAGGTGGTATGAGTTATAATGAAAATTATAATAATCTAAAGAAAATCGAATCTGTTCTCATTAATTATTCGATTAAAATGCAAGAACAAGAATTAACTTCAGAACAATCAAAGGAATTAAAACAATTAGTTTCTGGCGTTCGCAATTGTTCACTGTCGGTTAAAGGCCTTAAAGACATCAAGCATAATTTAAAAGAATTTAAAGAATCGACTAACGATACTATCAATAAAATCTATCAGAAGGTCCAAAAGACATATCATTGCTTTTATGAGGGGATGAGTGAGCAGATAGGAGAAGGGGGGAAGGGCGTTTTATTTGAGGATTTGGAGAGTCAATTAATGTCAGTGGAAGATTTTTATGGGGACTTTATTAATCATATGAATGACCTGATTTGTCAGGGTAAAATCCAAACTAAGTATCTTTCTAGTTTGTTCAATACAAACCGTGAAATCTATACTTCGAATCGATTAATTATCTTTTCAATTGCGGACATTTATTTAGATGAGCAAGAGGCCTATGACCTCCTACACATTTCCCATACTGATGGCCGCCACCGTTTTTAATATTAGGAATTTAAGTCCTTAAAGCGGCCAAGGTGTTGGGTTAAGCAGCGCCCAATCACTAAATAATCGGCGCCATTACTTTGCGCCTGCTCAGGTGTCATGACACGTTTTTGATCATGGGACCCTTCTTTTAAGTCCTCTTTAAAGCGAATTCCAGGGCATACTGTAATAATATCTGAAGCGATTGATTTAACTATTTTTGATTCATGGGCCGAGCAAACAATTCCTTTAAGCTGGCAGGCATGAGCGAGGTTGATCATGCGAACGAATTGATCATTAAAATCTTCCCCTTGGATACCATAAATTTCTTCAAGGTCGACTGGGGCGAGGCTGGTAAGAATGCTGACACCCAATAAGGTCGTTTGAGGAAGGTATTCATGACAGGCCTTCATCGCCTCTTTGATCATTGTTTTTCCACCGCCTAAATGAATGGTAAGGAACTTAATGGGAAGACCTTGCAGGCCTTTGATCGCCTTGGAGATCGTGTTGGGGATATCGTGTAATTTAAGATCAAGAAATATTTCCTTTTTACTTTCTTCGGCCAACGTTAGTAAACCCTCGCGACCAACTTGTAGAAATAACTCTAGACCCATTTTGACCATGGGAATAGGATTGTCTTTACGGTTGGCCAATTCCAAAGCAAGGTGAAAGGGCATATTATCTAAGGCCAAAATCCAATTATCAGTTCTTTTTGTCATGGTTTACTCCCTGGTTTGAAGTGACTGCGGGGTTAAGGCCTCATTTAATGTCGAGACCAGGCATTCTAACACAGCTTTGATATTTTCCTTACGGGTAAAGCAAGGAACGCCAAATTGAATGGCGGTATTACGGATCATTTCTCCATCTGATTTTGAATGGCCGCTGGTGGTTGGTGTATTGAGAACAATGCGCAGATTCTCATTTTTGAGTACTTCTAAAATGCTTAAACCCGCATCACCTATATGGCCGACACTTTGACATGGAATTCCTTGTTTTTTGATATAAGAGGCGGTTCCCATTGTGGCGTAAAATTGGTAACCGGCCTTGGATAAGGGCTTTAGGTAGGGTAGAATCACATCTTTTGAATAATCCGATAAAGATAGGAGTAGTGCACCTTTTTCCTTAATACGCGGATAATTTCCTAAATAAGACTTAAGGATGGCATGGTCTTTATCGGCATCCATACCAAAAGTCTCACCTGTTGACCTCATTTTAGGGCCAAGAATGATTTGATCATGAATAAAACGATCGAAAGGAAAAGTGGATTGTTTCACACAAAAGGTTGTCGCTGTTTCCTTATACCAATCAGGTATTTCTTGGCCGAGCATCGCTTGTGTGGCCATACCAGCTAAATCAATATCAAAGGCCTTGGATAAGAAGGGGATGGTACGCGAACCACGAGGGTTGGCCTCAATGCAATAGATGTCACCATCCTTGACGGCATATTGAAAATTGATTGGGCCGACGACATTCAAGCGATTTGCTAAATCTTGACTAATGCTTTTCATTTCGGCGTAAAGTTTAGATGTTAAAACCACGGGAGGAGTAATCATCCCTGAATCACCAGAGTGAACTCCGGCATGTTCAATGTGTTCACAGACCGTAAAAATGGTATGTCCTTGGTGGTCGCGAATAAGATCGACATCGTACTCTAATGCATTTTCTAAATAATTTTCAACTTGAAAGGTGATGGTACTCTTTTTTAACTCTTCCAAAAGGGGAGTCGGTAATTGGCCTAAATCGTCAGGCCCATTAAAGATATACATGGATTCCCCACCAATAACATAATTGGGACGGATAATAACTGGGAAGCCTATTTCCAGCATGGCGTTAATTAGATGTTTATGGCCAGAGACTTCAAGGTATCTCGTTTTACTTAAAGAAGTCTGTTCCAGAATTTTCCCAAATTGGGCGCGATCTTCGGTTAAGTCTAAGGTACTTAGCTCTGGGCCTAGGAAAGAGAATTTTTTAAATTCGGCCAAATGACCTGTTTCAAGGTAGTGACGGATTTTAATTCCTGTTTGGCCACTAAAACAGGCAATGACACCCTTAGGATTTTCAAAGTTGAGAATTTCCCATAAGTCTTCCGAATAAAGCGGGGCGAGGTAGAGGCGATCTGAACTATCGTAATCAGTACTCACCGTTTCTGGATTGGAGTTGATTAAAATGGCCTTATGACCATTTGAGCGCAAATATTGGGATGACTTAACACAACTATAATCAAATTCAATTCCCTGACCGATGCGATTGGGGCCTGAGCCTAAAATAACGAAGGCCTGGAGAGGTACTGCTTCATTTTCACAAGCAAAGGTTGAATAGAAATAAGGGGTCTTAGCGGAAAATTCTCCGGAGCAGGTATCCACTGCCTTAAATGAGGGGTGAATATTATAATCAAGCCGTGTTTGTAATATATCCTTTTGGGTCAAACGGCCAAGAAGGGCAAGGTGCTTGTCAGAAAGTCCTAGACCCTTAAATTTTTTAAGAGACGTACTTTCTTTTAAAAGAAGAGGGGTTTTTTTAATCATTTCTTCGGCGAAGTAGATCTTTTCAATTTGATTAATAAACCAAGGCGTAATTTGTGATAATTGAAAAATTTCTTCTTTCGTGATCCCAAGACGCAAGGCCTCAAGAACAGTGACCACTGACAATTCATTCGCGGTTTGTAGGCGGTTGCGAATATATTCTTCGTTAATAATAATAGGGGTTGATTTTAATTGCGATAATTCAGGAATTTCCAAACCTATCTCAAGACTACGCAAGGCCTTCATCATCGCCTCGCAAAAGTTTCCGCCAAGGCCCAATACTTCACCCACTGAACGCATTTGGGGTCCAAGAGTCTTGGAACTGGTGGGAAATTTGTTAAAAGGGAAAAGAGGGATTTTCACGGCGACATAATCGAGACTGGGTTCAAATGCCACGGGAGATGCCTTGGTAATATCGTTAAGGATATCTTTTAAGGTCAGGCCAACCGCTAATTGGGCGGAAATTTTAGCGACAGGATAGCCTGTGGCCTTTGAGGCGAGGGCACTGGAGCGGGATACTCGAGGGTTCATTTCAATGACGATAATATCGTCTTCATCTTGGGGGTTAATGGCAAATTGGACATTGGCGCCACCGGCGACGACTCCCATATGTTTCGCAACGGTTAGTGAGATGGTGCGAAGGTTTTGGTAACAGCGATCAGAGATCGTTTGGGCCGGCGCGACGGTAATTGAGTCACCTGTATGGACCCCACAAGGGTCAATATTTTCGATGGAGCATATGATGACCCCATTTTTCTCTCGATCAACCATAACTTCGAGCTCAATTTCTTTCCACCCAAGGAGAGATTTCTCTAAACTTAAAGGGTAGTGAATATCACCTGTCAGGACTTCTCGTAGTTCGCTTTCATTGGATACTAAAGCAGCTCCTTTACCTCCAAGTGCAAAATCACGGCGAATAATAAGAGGGAAGTTTACTTGGTTTAATGCTAATTGAATGGCCTCTTCTTTATTTTGAGCGCGAAAGCGCTTACCCGTTTTAAAACCTAATTGATCTAATTCCTTGGCGAAGAGGTCACGGTCTTCTGTATGTTTGATAGTCCATGCTTTGGCCCCTAATAATTCCACTCCATTTTCTTTTAAGAAACCATTCTCTTCTAATTCAAGACAGGCATTGAGTGCCGTTTGGCCACCCATGGTCGAAAGCAGTCCATCGACATTTTCGGCCTGAATGATTTTCTCTATTACATCTTTGGTAATGGGCTCGATATAAGTTTTAAAGGCCATTTCCGGGTCAGTCATGATTGTGGCGGGATTAGAATTGAGAAGAACCACATCCACTCCCAATTCTTTAAGAGATTTAAGTGCCTGAGTTCCAGAATAATCAAACTCTGAGGCCTGACCAATTTTGATGGGGCCTGATCCGATGAGAAGAACTTTTTTGTAGAGAACTTCAGGTTTTTTCTTATCGTGAATATTGACAAAGGTATCCATTTTTTCGGGGTCTAACGAAGATGGATTAGATTCTAAGAACGTTTCGATTTCATGAAAAAAGCGCGCTCCTTCTAAAGGTCCGGGGAAGGCCTCAGGGTGGTATTGAACGGATCTTAGAAATTGGTCAGTCGTGGCCATCGCCTCGATTGAATTATCAAAAAGGGAGCGACCGGTTATTAATAATGATTTTTCTTTAAGTACAGGCGTCCCCTTATCTTTTATTCCTTCATCGCTGATGGCATAGCCATGGTTTTGGCTGGTAATAAGAATATCTTTATTTTCCAAGTCCCAAACTGGATGGTTCATGCCTCGTTGACCAAATGGCAGACGAATAATTTTCAGTCCAAGAGCGAGTGCCAATAATTGATGGCCAAGACAGATCCCACGCAAGGGAATATTCAAGGATAGTAGGTCCTCTACTAACTTTCTTTCGGCCATTAGTTCACGAGGATCCCCTGGGCCATTACTTAAAAAAATAAGCCTGGGGTTATGGGATTTGACTTCTTGAGCGCTGGTATTGTGAGGAAACACTTTAAGGGGATAGGGTAATTCTTTGAGATGTTCGACGATTCCCTTCTTGCAACCAAAGTCAATGAGGCATATGGGGCGATCCCCCTCTTTTACAATTTCTAATTTTTGGCGTGAAACGCTGGCAAGGTCATTGACCTTTAAGGAGATCTTCTTAAAATCCTCAGCGCTAGGAGCAGCTTGGTTTAGATTGATGATCGCGCGGTGAGAGGGAAGAGCTGTCATTTGACGAATAAGGGCACGTGTATCTTCAAGAGTAATGAGAGGAATATCGAGGTCTTTTAAAAATTGATTAGCGGTAAAATTACGAGCAATGATGGATGAGGCATGGGTGTGAGAGGATTGCCATAACTCTTGATTGGATTCGTAATTTCCCACGTGCGCCGTGCTGAAAATGATATGCTGGCCTAGAAAGGAGGGATCTGTAATGGTTTCTTGGTAGCCACTCATGCCGGTCGTAAACGCTAACTCCCCTGGATGTCCTTCTTGCAAACGTAAGTCAGTGGAAGGTAATTGGCAAAAGGCAGCTAGAGTTGGTCCATTTTCAATATGGATGAAAACCGGCGTATGGTAAAAATTAATCATCTCAGACACAAGGGGCTCCTCAAATAAATAGATAATAAATATAAAATATAGATAGGGAAAAAACGGACTTTCCCAAAACGAATTAACAGCGAATTATTGTAATGAGTCCAATGTACGAAAGGACTCAAATGGTTTAATTTCTTTTTCACCATTTTGTAATACTGCCTGGATGATGGCCATCCTCATGGGGATGGAATGTTTAACTTGCTCGTGGCCAAAATAATATTTTGACTGAATGAGATCGCGACTGATTTCTACATCAATATTGCACGGCCCAGGATGAAATACTGGTACTCGGCGGGAGAGTGAGTCGACGCGTTCTAAATTGAGTCCATATTGTGTGGCGTAATGGTCGACATCAAAATTGATCTTGCTTTCATGGCGTTCTTTTTGAATGCGTAAAAGGTAAAGAAGAGAGGCCTTCTCCAGGGCCTCATTCATATCCGAAGTGGCCTGAACACCTGTTGGCAAAGGCTCCTGTGGTAAAAACTCTTCTGGCCCACAGAGGATTATTTGGCAACCAAATTGCGGTAATAATTCTATTAAGGAATGAGTGACTCGCGAATGACGGCCATCACCAATAATGGCAATGGTTTGATTTTTAAGGGGCATGCCAATTTCAATCATAGTAAATAGGTCTAATAATGCCTGTGTCGGGTGCTCATTTTGGCCGTCTCCTCCATTAATAATTTTGATGGGAGGAGAGCTTTTAAAGGGGGCCAATTGTTGAGAGATAGGAGTGCGGATAACGGCCAAATGAAAGCCCTGGGCCCGCAAAGTGAGAAGAGTTTGCTCTAAATCTTCACCTTTGGCCAAGCTTGATCGCTGAGCATCAAAATTGATATGAGTGGCCCCTAAATGATCAAGGGCAACACCAAAAGAATGCATTGTGCGTGTTGAATGCTCTAAAAAACAGGTGGCAACTAAAGGCCTATGGAGAAAGGGTTTAGGGATCTGGCCAAAGTCTAGGCCTTGCTCTTTATAGGTACGTGCTAAATTCAAAAGACGATGGATTTGAGGAACACTCAAATCTTTGATACTTTCGAAAACTGAAGGAAATCCCTTCACATGTTCCGCCTTGGATTAGTTTAATCAAGTCTAAGACAGGAAATCTGATTTGAAAAGGTTAGTATGAAAGATTGGCAAAATTTTGACACAACAACTCAGGACCAGGCGCTTCTCAATGAACTTAAAGGGAATTTGTTTGAATACCTTGTCGGTCAGTATTTGGCCCGCGCAAAAGGGATTGAGTCCACATTTTTGCGCAATTTTGGTGGTGAAGCAAAAGACCGACTGCAATTTTATCAATCATGGGTACGTGAAATCGACCCACTCCTATATCAACAATTACCATTATTAGCGAAAAAGGCCCATGAACACTTAACCTCTTTATTACCTCAAAAAATCGACCATATTTTAGTGGTTGGTAAGGCACTTAATAACCCTCTTAAAAATGGAGAATTTAAAGAGGCCGATCTTCTTATTGGACATGGCGATGGTGAAATCCCTATTAGCCTCAAGCTTTGTAAGAATAAGGCCTTCGTGAATACAAAGTCTGGCGGTATTCTAAGCTTTTTCACCCGCTATTTCTCCCATCCCTCTTTAAAAGATTTAGCGCAAGAGCAACAGAATATTCTTAATGAAAAAGTCCATCATAGTTTTTCCGAAATGGGTCATGAACTCTATCAGCAATATCAATTAGACTTTGAAGGTCAATTTGATGAGCATTGGCAAAGTTTAGAGATAGGCGACCTTCCCGGTCAACTACCTGAGCACCTCCGCCCTTATCTTTTTGAGCATTATCATCGTGTGATTGGAGATGTTTATAAAGGCATGGAAAAATTGAGGTTAAGGGCGCCTGAAATTTTTGGTCAATGCTGTATGCCGCTTTTGGGTCTCGGACATAAAGACATGATTCAATTAACATGCTTCCACGAGGGGGCACGCGATAAGGGACACTTATTGAGACAATTTCATACCCTTACTTCTGGCCAGATGGAAAAAGAATTGCCACTCTTAAAGATAAAGACCCCAAAAAAAGGATTGGCCTCTTTTGAGGTGGAGTTTACAGGCCTCAGTTTGCAGATTCGAGTGAAGCCTATGAATGTCTTTACCACTCCCGCTTTAAAGGTCAATTGTTCTGTACGTTTGAAGGAGTAGGAATGGCACTGCATTTAGTTTTGCCAAGCGATTGGACTAATCGTGAAAGGGAAGAGGCCGAGCTGGTTTTTGGCCGTCTTCAAAAACAATACGAAGAACTCGATGGTGAGTTAATTATTGAGGGTACCAACTGGAATGACTTCCAATTAGACCATTTTCTGGCGCGTGCGAGTCGCTTTAATGAGGCGATCTTGGTGGGGTATCGTGTCGGTCCAGGCAATGGCTGGTCGATTATCAACGATCAGGGTGATTTAGGCATTGTCCAAAAGTCTGACAAGGTTTTAGATCATTATTATTATGGCGGTGTGAAGTGGATGAGCACAAATGGTGAAGAAACTGTAACGCCACAACTCATTCCCACTTTTTTCAAATTAAATCATACTCAAGAACCTTGTCTCTTTTTAGATCGCGACGGTATTCTCAATTTTGATGCCGGTTATGTGAGTCAATTCTCAGCAAAAATCATGAATGTGGAAATAGTCCCCCTTTTAAAAGAGGCCCAGTCACGGGGCATGAAGTTAATCGTCCTGACTAACCAGTCGGGAGTGGGTCGCGGTTATTATAACGAGGAGGATGTTTTGCGCCTCCATCAAAAAATGAGTGAATGGTTTTTGAATAAAGGAATTATCGTTGATCATTGGATTTATAGCCCCTTTCATCCAGAGGCGAAATTAGATTCTTATCGTGGCAATAGTTTATCTCGTAAGCCCTATCCAGGGATGGCGCTGAGAGTGTCTCGCTTAGTTTCCATCGATTTTCGTCGCTCTTTAATGATTGGTGATAAATTGTCGGATAATCTTTATGATTGGGGAGTCCAGGCCTTTCTCCTAAAGGGCAATTATGATTTGAGTGATGTCAACGTCCCTGTGGCAGAGGATTGCCAGCAACTTCACTCTCTTGTAAGCGCCTACATGGAACAAAAATTTAGTCAATAGAAAAATCTTGTCAAATTGCGACATCTTCGTCAGTATTTATAGGTACACAAGGAGAGTGTCGTGAAATTGGTGATGGTGATCCTATTTATTTTTTTGGTGAGTATCACCGTTCGATCCAGGGAACTGACGATCGCGGAGAAAGTCATGGTATCTCGCATGGCAAAGGCGAAGTCCGTACAGACCTGGATGGTCGATCATATTGAAGCGGAGCATTTGAATTTTGAGGACTTTATTAGTTTTCAGGTTTATAAAAAATCTTGCCTGCCCATGGAAAGAAAATTTAAAAAAATAGAAGAGGCCGACGAATCCTATTCAGATCAATCAAAATCGTTATTGGTTCCTTATGGCCTATGCCAAGAAGGTGCTCTCGGTTTGTCCCGGCTTTTTATCGATCAAAACAATAAAGAGGAACTAATATTGTGAATAAGAAAAAATTAAGCATCATTGCAGGATGCCTTATACTTCTTATTATTGGCCTTGTGACTTATTTAATTCAAAGTGTCCCACACGATGAAATCCATCAATTAAAGAAAGGTTATGTTGCCGTTAAATGGCTGCCCAAAGATAAAAAAGTTGATTATAAAATTGTGGATAAAAAACCAAAAAATTGGCTCCGCCTTAAAGAGATTCCACCACAATTTTATCAGGCCATCGTTATCAGTGAAGACTGGGGATTTTTTCAGCATAATGGTGTTGATATTAAGCAATTAGAGGAAGCAGTTACCGATACGATTAATAATGGTAAGAGATTACGTGGCGCCAGTACTATCAGCCAACAAGTCGTCAAAAACCTTTTCCTTGATTCTGAGCGATCCTATTGGCGTAAATTTCGCGAATACATTATTACTTATTACCTCGAAAGAGATATTGAAAAGAAAAAAATTCTTGAAGTTTATCTTAATATCATTGAATTTGGCCCCGGTATTTATGGGGTCGAAAATGCCAGTCAATATTATTTTAAACGCAGCGCTAAGTCTCTGGGCGCCCGAGAAGGTGCCTTTTTAGCGATGCTTCTTCCTAGTCCGAAGCGTTATGGGGAGAGCTTTCGCAAGAAGCAATTAACGCCTTTTGCGAAAAGGGTGATGCGCTCAATTCTAGAGAAAATGACTAAGGCCGGATTTATTACGAAGGATCAAATGGCGCGTGAATTGAAACGTGACTTTGGATGGGAAAAGCGAGTAAAGCAAGCGGCTCCCCATCAACAAAAGTTTAAAAATGACGATGATGGTGAAGATTATGAAAAGCGTTATCGCACCGATTCTGATGTGCAACTAGATGATCGGCCAGGCTTTGACGGCGATGCTCTAATTGAAGACCAATCAGGTCTAGAAGAAGAAATTCGCGTTGATGAAGATTAATTTAAAGGTGTGGTGTGAGGGTGATGGTCAAAATGGGGAGTGGCCAAGGGGTCACGCTCCAAATCCTCTTTTAATTGCTCGTAGATCTCTTGTGGTATTTCAGTTGCTCGGTATTTTTTCCCATTACTGGTGCGTATCCAAAAACCATCGATTACATCCTCATCAATCATAATACGAATAGGTTTAATAGAAACCAAATGATCAGAGTTGATTAGCATAACTTGCTCATCTAGCCCCGTCATTTGCCCATCACCTGTTAATACTCGAAATTTTAATAAATCCATAAGCGTAAAATACCTTCCTTTTGGAGTCCATGAAAGAGAGGAAGTACTCTTTACAGATTCCACTCAACCTGGGATAGAGAGGGTATGCAATTTTTCAAAAAAATTACCCCACAAATTCGTCGAGAGAAGTTGATTTTAGCCATGAAGGGCAAAAAAAATCAAGGTATTAACTGTCAATCTTGCACTGGCCTTTGTTGCACCTTTCGGGCCAATTCCATGCAAATGACTCCTGTTGAGACTGTCGACCTGCTTTTATTTTTAGAAAAAGAGGGGAGGCTCACGAAGGAATTATCAGACCAATTAAGTCAAACGATTAAAGATTATCGCCTCAATTACCATCTGGATACAGGTAATGGCCAGGGCCTACGCCGCACTTATACCTGCCCCTTTTTCCAAGAGGGGCCTAAGGGCTGCAGCATTGATCCCTCCTATAAGCCCTATGGTTGCCTGGGCTTTAACCCCTCCCTATCGGGGGAGTCCGAGGGCCTTAGTTGCTATTCTGATATCAAGCTATTAGAGGAGCGGGAAAAACTCTATCGTGATGATGAAGAACTTAAAAATCAGGAGTTACGGCAATTACTGGATCTGGATTGGGACAAACTCCCCATTCCTATGGCCCTCTTGGCCTTATGGGATAAGCGGCATCTGGCCGGCACAGAAATTGAATAAATAAAGGGAAAGATTCATTATTTCCCCTGTTTAAGGGCCATTTTTGGAGTTTAGGCGCCCATGTTTTTGTCGGCCGTTCATAAAATTATCATTTACTTTTTATTGGGAACCTCTCTTTTTGCGCAAACCTGGCAATTTGAGGAACCCGATGATCAAAATTTTGGGTCGGAGCAGGATCAAATTATTCTCCAAAAAATATTGGGTGATTTAAGACAAGAGCGCCATGTTTTTGGGTTCGGGCTTAAGTTGATGAGGAGCCTCGCGGTGATGGGTGATTTTGTCCTTGAGGACCTGGCGCTTAAAGAATTACTTCATGGCTGGGAGAACATAAGCGGTAGAGCTTTGCCCTCGAGTTTTTATGTCGTGATCCAAGGGGTAGAGTTTCGCCGTAAAAATAAATCTCTTTATTTGAAAATCCGGATGAATAAAGGCCATAACCGATTATCTTTTCCATGTCGTGATTTATTAGGGCGATTAGACTCGGCAATATTAAAAAAGGCGGTGTGTGAGATTCGAAATGGTGCAGAGTTTTTGGTCCCAGCTCAAGACAGCACCAAGTTACGCCCAAAATTAATCAATTTTATTACTAAGGCATCTAAGAGACAGGCACTTCTCAAGTCTCTGGGAATTTCACTAACAACGGACTTAGAGTGGCATAAGCTAAGGCAATCTTTCTCGCCTTTATGGTCGAATATGCGTTTGACGAACACTATGGCCCAAGAAATTGGGGTTGTCGGTGTGGGCCTTATTATTGATGAATTGAGTTATTGGAAACCCAAGATTGATATCCAAACATTATTCTATTTCGAAAATGGCCCTGGCCCGGTGTTAAAGGGTGGGCATCTTTTTTATGAGGGGAGTTGGGGTTTTATACCGAACCTTTATGGAGAAATTCCTCTTCCCTAAAACCAAATACCAAACCAATCATACAATGATTGTCGCGCTATCTCAGTTAAGGGGTTTTGATCAAGTGATAAATGATTGAGGTTTTTGAGACTCTGTAAGGCCTCTGGGATATGCTCAATTTGATTGGAATCTAAATTCAATCGCTGTAATTGGTTTAAGCTTTTAATCCAGGCCGGAAAATGGGTTAACTTATTTTGAGAAAAATCGAGCAGAGTTAATTGATGGCAATCTTCTAACCACTTGGGAAATTGAGTTAATTGACAACCGCTTAATATTAATTCTTTAAGGTTTGCACCTGGCAGAGAGTCTAAATGTGGCAATTGCAAAGGTGTATTTTTGATCGCCAAACGCTCTAGTCCTGGTAATTGTAATAATTGAATAGGAATATGACATAAACCATCAGTTTTTAATTTAAAACTCTTTAGAGGGAGCGAAGCAATCTCTTCGGGGATGGAATGTAATTGGCCACCAATGATCTCCAATTCCTTAAGATCCTTTTTTTCAAGGACTTCTCTTGGAAATGAAGAAATATTTTTCCTTAATTTGATGAGCATATTATTATTATGGCCGAAGGGCCAAAAATATCAAAGTTTTCTTTTTCTAAAAAAGAGAGGGAAGGCCGTTCGTTCATAGCGTTTTGAGATAATCTTAAAAAGTGATTTATTACGATTATCATTCACTTCTTCACCATCTGTTTTTTTGAGCAAACGGCGGCCTCTTGAAGGGTCATCGGGAAAAGAGGCAAAGAGTTGGTCTTCTTCATTAATGTCCTCTCCTTGATCCGCTTGATCGTCATAATTCACTTTTAGGTCATTTTTGGCACTAGTTGTCCCCGTTGCGCTAGCTGTTGGGGGAAGAGTGAGAGAGTCCTGGCCATCTCGCGCCGAGAGGTTCTTTTTAGACCCCGCTTTAGGACTTTTTTTGGAGCTTAATGATCTGCTATTTCCACCGAGCATTCCGCTTTGCTTTTCAAACGAGGCCAACTCTGGTGCCATCTTTTTAAAGGCAGCGACGGACTTGTCATTTAAGGAGCGCTCCAAGAGACTGGCCTGTTTTAATATTTGACCCATTTTTGGATCATCTTTTTTAAGATCTTTTAATTGATCATTTCGGAATTTATTAACTGCTGCGGCACTCTTTGATAATTGGGAAGATTTTAAATTGGCCTTTTGTAAGTTTCCAGACATAGTGGCGTTGGCGAGGTCCGTACTAAGGCGAGCGGCACGGGAAAGGTTTTTATCGGAACTAAAAGCAGCTTTGGGGTATTTAAAGGTAGCACAGGTATTGCTGCGGCCACATTGACAGGACTTATCTGATTTAAAATCTCCGTTTGATCCTTTGGCGACACAAAAACCGGCATATTTTTTTTCCTTAACCGGGGCCTCATTGAGTCCCTGGATATCCAGTCCCATTTCTTGTTTCATTTTTTTCACGAGAGAGCGTAATTCATTACGGTAATTTGCCGCTGACTCAATCGCCCCTTGCGATAGACGAATATTATCTTCCACGGAGTCAATGACTTTTTGTAAATAAATGACACGAGTTTCTGGGATCGGGAATCCCGTTTGTTTTTCGATGGGTAACTTGGAAACATCAACGAAAGTTGCCGAAGTATCAAGGCCATTATTCGAATCTTTTGATGCATCGTAGGATTGCGCCTGCCAATCAGTATTTTTACGGGTGAGAAAATAAGTAAAGGAAGAAGAGCCTGTTGCCAAAGAGAGAGCATTGCCTAAACGAGAATCAATGGCGTGCAGCTTAGGAAAGATTTGGTCTGCTAAATGACTTAAAAACTGTAGAGACCAATGTTGTGATGGCGTTTTTTT